>CBFCWR010000014.1:0-18665 GCA_965601575.1 uncultured Desulfofustis sp.
TAGATCTGGACATCCAGATCCGATTCACGAACCTTACGAAACGAGAGGCGGATATCGTTGTACCCGCCATCAACATGCAGCCGGATTTTATGGTGGGAAGAAAACTTTCCAGGATATTTTTCCGACTCTACGCTTCACGGCACTATGTTGAGAAACATGGAATGCCGGCAACGACTGAGGAATTTCCTTCCCACCATTTCCTGGTCCCCAACGAGTCCCTTGCCGCTCTATCGGTAACTCAGTGGCTGAACAAACACGTACCTGCTCATTGCGTGGCTGCCGCAAGCGATAAACTGTCCACCCTCTTTAAATTTGCCCAGCAGGACCTGGGTATCGCTGCACTGCCTCACTATGTCGGTCGATCAGATGAGAATATGGTGGAAATACTTGAATTGCCGGATGACTGTCATAGAAATGTCTGGATTCTCACTCATCCAGATCTGAGAAACACCGCTCGAGTGAGGGCCTTCATGCAATTCATGTATCAGAGCATACACCAGTAATTCGACAGACCCGTGTCTTCGCGGCCCGCTTCCTCGATTCTTGTAAGTTTTATAGTGCGGTGATCGTCAGGATGGAACTCGACATTGCTGAGGGCGGAATCAACAATATACGGCTTGTGGAAAAGAGACTCACGAAAAGATCTCTTTGGACTGGCTCTGACGAAGCCTTTTAACGCTTTCTTGTATTGATTCGATCACTGCCTCGATGGTTTGCTCATCACCGGGAAGATGAGGGGCAAGGGCAGTATTCAAATCTACTTCGACCTGATTGAGGTTTTCCAATCTCTGCAGGTAATTGGATTTCTTCTTGTATGCTGCTTTTACAAGCTCATCATAGGAGCCGCCGCGGACCTGGATCAAAAGGAGATAATGGTCGGCCAGAAGTTCGACCCAGACGCGGTATTGGTCCTGTGCCTCTGGGGGGATATCGCTGAGTTCAACCACTCTTTCTAAATCGGCGCTTGTCCTTGAGGTGGCACCTTCCCAGACCGCATCGAGGGTTCGCTTCCGGGTTAACAGGAAGTTTTCGGAAAAGTCCTTGAGACCGCTTTTATAGCGCTTGAGCTGATAGAAATAAAAGACGAAAAAAACCGGAATCAGGATCATCCACATGGCCAGGACCGGCTTGTCCACCACCTCTCCGGCCACATAACCGGCAAAGCGGCGTTCATGAGCGAGAATCAACTCCCGGTTGAGATCTAGATCCGCTTCCATCACTGCCTAACGGGGTAGTGACTTCATGCCGAAATAGAGAATCAACCCACAGAGCGCAAGACCCAGGAGAAATGGCAGGGTAAGTCCATAGTGATCCGGCGCCATGGTCTGGAGCGTCTGGTTCAGGTATTGATAGCCGTCGGCAGCCCCTTCTATCTCGGTGTAATAGTAGGCGCCCGCATCGATGTTCTGCTCATCGATCACCCTCACGATCTTGTCCATTCCCCAGATGTGGCCCTGCAGCCAGGGGCCGATCTTGACACCAAACAGATAGATGAGTCCGAAGACCGAGACCAATATGGCCCAGCCCTTAAGACGTCCCCTGCGCTGTAGTTGTTCGTCGCCCATAATCTGTAAAGTTGCCCCACCCGGGCAGAACCCAGGCGGGGCATGATGGCTTAAATCGTTGCCGTCAGTTCAGGGAATACCACATAGAACATGATGTAGGCAACAATAAGGGTCAGACAGAGGTTGAACGACTGTCCGCACACGTACAGTATCAATGGTTTGCCGCCGACAAAATGCTCCTTGAGCTCGCGGAAGTTGGTGGCCAGTCCGATACTCACAAAGGACAGGCAGAAGAACCATCCTCTAAACAGGTCGCCCATACCCTTTACAATGCCCTGGTCGACCATCGCCGGTCCAAGTCCGGCAATCTGCCCGTTGAACGAAGTAAAGATCAGCGAAAAGACGATGGAGGCGGTGATGAACCCGAGAACGAACTTCGGGAACCGGTACCAGATCTCCATGGCCCCGACCTTTCGTCCAGTCTCCTCCACCTCGACCTTGGTAGTGAAATAAAGAGCCACGGCAAATGCCATCACGCCGATCAGCACGTTCTGGATCATCTTGATGGTGGCCGCCACGTAGAGCGCTTTCTCACCAAGGAACGCACCTGCCGCCGCAACCGCGCCGGTGGCGTCGATGGTACCGCCCATCCAGGCACCGCCAAGAATGAGCTGCTTGTCCACCGGAAAGGTGGTCTTGATGATGGCCGGCATGACGATCATCATGATCGAGGTAAAGACCAGCGACAGGCCGACGGCCAGGGTAAGTTCCTCTTTCTTGGCCTTACAGGCTGCCGCCGTGGCGATCGCCGCACTCACACCGCAGACGCTCATGTCCGAACAGATCGTCGCATTGAGGCGCTTGGACGGCATCTTGACAATCTTCTGACCAAACCAGTAGGTCACCAGCCAGACGGTCGGGGTCACCACCCAGGCCACGAAGATACCTGCAGTGCCAATGGTAATGATCTTTTCAAACAAGATTGAGGCACCAAGAAGGACCAGACCGGTCTTGATGTAATACTCAGTCTGTACCGCCGGCATCGCCCACTTCGGCGTACCCACCGTATTGGAGATCAGCATACCGAAAAGAATCGCCCAGAAGGCGTAACCGACACCGTAGGCCTTCATGGTGGCCTGGGAACTGGCCAGGTACGCAAGCACCGCGACCAGAAAGACGAAGCTGAAACCAATGACGAATTCCTTGAACGATTTTCCCATGGCCGCCATTCCCACACCGAAGAACACGGCGAAGCTGATACCGAGAAAGATCAGCCAGCCCACCTGGTTATAGGGGTTAACCTTGGTCTTCCCTTTGGCCTTGCTGGCACTGAGCCAGGCGTTCCGCCAATCGGCAATCGATGTTTTGGCCGCCTCGTTCAAGGCAGTATCGTTGAAGCCCGCTGCCTCTGCCGCGGCTTCAGCCGCTTGCGCCGCTGCCAGAGCCTCTTCCTCTGCTGCTTGAGCGCTCTCGTACTTGGTCATTGCCGACGCTTTTTTGGCATCAGCAGCCTCCTGGCTCATGACAAAAGCATCCAGCGGGTTGGATTTCCACCCATGCGGTTTTTTCGAGAACGTGGAGAGCCATTTGCCGACCGCAACATCTTTGGCCTTAACTCCCTTTTTCGCATCGTTGAGCTGATACCAGCCGATGGTCTTGAACTTGTCGGTCTTCTGGGCGTCAGCCAGATACTTGCCCTCGATTTCGGTCAATTTGGCTTTCATGTCGCCGGCATGGGGGAAATAGATGAACACCCCCATGAGCAGGATAAAGAAGCCGAGCCAGACCGCCCACCAGTCCTCCTTTTTCAACAGCTCGGACCATTCCCACTTACCCACATCAACGACAATTTGACTGTCACTTTTCTCTGCCATTACAGTCTCCTTTTACAATTATGTTGTATAAAATTCGTTCTGCTCATGATATAAGGCCGAACGCGTTATGTACTACAAAGTAGTAGCCGACTATAACAAAATTCCACTGACTATCAAACCTAAATTTAACGCCACCCATTTAACGCCACCATTTGGTATGGCTCAATTCAGCACTTATCAGTGCTCGGTTACCTGCTCCCCAGCGATAAACAGGGGTGCTGTTGAAGGAAACACCACCAGATTTTCAACCTCGGGTACAATACCGATATATTCTCCGAGCTTATGGTTATGATGGCTCGATACCAGCGCAAGACAGGTCTCAAGAGATGGGAGTTCCAGCTTGTAGAGGATATTCGGCCCACGAAACGATTTGTGCAGGATGCGCGCTTTCACAGCAGAGTTGTCATCGTGCAATACGTCTTCGGGCCTCACTAAAAGATCAACATGACACCCAGATTCGCAAGGAAGCGACAAGTCACCAATAAGTTCCCCCAACCCGCAGGACACGTGCCGGGGAGCATCAACCATTCCGCGGATGATGGCACCGTCGCCGACAAAGGTGGCTACCTCCAGATTGGCAGGCCGGTGATAAACGTTATAGGCGCTGTCCCATTGCGCTATGGATCCGTCAAAAACGACACCAACCGAATCGGCAACGGAAAACGCCTCGAATTGATTGTGGGTTACCATCAGCGCAGTAATGCCCGTGTTTTTCAAGATATCTCTGACTTCTACCGTGAGCTTGTCGCGCAGCGTGACGTCAAGATTTGAAAATGGCTCATCCATGAGCAGCAGTTTGGGTTCGGGCGCAATGGCTCTGGCCAGAGCAACACGCTGCTGCTGGCCTCCGGAAAGTTCGTGGGGAAACGCCCGGGCAGCATTGCTCAAGCCGACCAGCTCGAGTAACCGCGTTACCTTCTGACGGCGCTCTTTTCTGGATATATTGCTGAGTCCGAAACCAATATTTTCGGTGACCGAGAGGTGAGGAAACAAGGCGTAGTCCTGGAATACCATACCGACGTGGCGCTGTTCTGGGGGAACTCGGACCGATGGTGAGGAAATTACCTGGTTGCCGAGACTGATTTCACCTTGGTGCACCTCTTCGAACCCGGCTATCGACCGCAGCAGCGTCGTTTTACCGCAACCGCTCGGGCCAAGCAGACAGCCGATTTCCCCTTCTCCGAGCGCCAACGATACTCCTTTGATAATCTCCTCTTTTCCAAAGGATATTGACAAATTATCGACCTGCAGAAGCGGGGTTTCATGCTGCATGTTATTTCTCCATTTGATTGATCAACAGGATCACCGGAATGATTCCGGCAAGAACGAGGTAAGAGCCGGGTAATGCGGCGCGGACCCACTCGCCTTCACTGGTGAGTTCATAGATTTTGACCGCCAGGGTATCCCAGCCAAAGGGCCTGGTCATCAAGGTGATGGGCATCTCTTTGATGACATCCACCAGAACCAGGACCAGCGCTGTCAGCAGACCTTTTTTCAGCAACGGGAAATGAATGTGCGTGAGCGTCTCCCTGCCGCTTCTTCCTAGGGTTGCCGACGCTTCATCCAGGCTCGGTTTGATATTCTGCATGCCGCTGTCCACGGCCCCGAATCCCACCGCCAGAAACCTAATCAGGTAGGCAGCCAGCATGACCACCAGAGTTCCCTGGAATATCGGTCCAGGGTCTATACTGACGACCGTTTCCATGGCTTGCCTGAGCAGGTTGTCGAACCTGGATATCGGTATGAAGATTCCCACCGCCAGGACCGTTCCGGGTAGTGCATAGCCCACCGTGGCGATGCGGCACAACACCCTGTTGCTCCAGCTCTTGTTTCTTCTTCGGGAATAGGCCAGCAGCACGGCGGCAAGACAGATAATAACGGCAGCAGACGCACCCAGAAAAAGGGTCTTCAGAATCACTTCCAGATAGGCACCACCCTCACCCGCACGTACCACATTCAAGCTCCAGATCGTCAGCTGCACGAGCGGAGCGATAAAAGCGACGAAAAGGATTGTCGAACAGTAGGCAACCACCATGAATGATGACCATCCACTGAGTTTGAGTCGAGTCTGGGCCGCCCCTCCCCGGGAAGAGTCGTAGTATCGCATGCGTTTCTTGAAGAGTCCTTCTATTACAACCAGGGACACCGCCAAGAGAACCAGCAAAGACGACAACTGCGCCGCTGCTTTGAGGGAGAAAAAGCCGAACCATGATTTGTAGATGGCGGTGGTAAACGTATCATAGTTGAAGATCGAGACGGCGCCGAAATCGGCAAGCGTTTCCATGAGTACCAGCGCCAGCCCGCTGACAACCCAGGGACGGGACATCGGCAGGGCGACCTTGAAAAACGCCTGTGAAGGACGAAGACCGAGGGTTTGAGAAGCCTCCAGAATGGTTCTTCCCTGGTTCATGAACGAGGTCCTGCTGAGCAGGTAGACGTAGGGATAGAGCGTCAATCCGATGACCAGAATAACGAAGGGGGCCGAGCGAACCTCGAACATTCTATCCTCAAAGCCGGGCAGTCCCCTGAGCAATGTCTGAAACGGCCCGCTGAAGTCCATCAGTCCCAGAAAGATGAAGGCCATTACATAGGCCGGTAAAGCCATGGGAAGCGCAAGCGCCCAGGAGAAAAAACGCCGTCCGGGAAAATCGCAGGCGCCGGTGAACCAGCCCAGAGACACCCCGATAACCGCCGTGAACAGAGCCACTCCACCCACCAGGACGAGTGTATTTCTGGCCAGATCGGGAAGCAGCGTGGTGGACAGGTGCTGCCAGATCTCTTTTTCCGGCGTCAGAAAAGAACTGAACACCGTTATCAGCGGTATCAGCACAGCAGCGGCCAGGACCCAGGCGGGGAGACGCCAAGGGTCCCGGTTTATGAGACGAACCATGGGCGGAGAAATCTACTTGTAACCGGCCTTATCCATAAGGATGATAGCCTGGGCCTGCAGTTTACCGTAGAGCGCGACATTCAGAGGACTGCCATTGAACGCCCCCCAGGCAGCCACCGTTGGATCGGGCTGAACGGCAGGATTGGCGGGAAATTCCATGTTCAGAGCGGCGAAGCTCTGCTGAGCTTCTTCGCCGGCCAGCCACTCAAGCAATTTCTGCGCACCTTCCCTGTTGTCGGCATGTGCAACGATACCAGCGCCGGAGACGTTCATATGGACACCGTCGGACTGCTGGTTCGGCCAGAAGATAGCCAACGGCAGCTCCGGTTTTTCTTTCATCAACCTGCCGAAGTAGTAAGTATTCACCACGGTGACATCGCCAAGGCCAACAGCCACTGCCTCCAGGGCCTTGGTGTCATTGCTGAACGGATCGGCGGCAAGATTTTTGACCCAGCCGGAGACGATCTCAGCGGCACTCTCCTCACCGTGGGCGGCAATCAGCGAGGCGACAAGTGATTGGTTGTACACTTTTTTCGAAGTCCTGAGGATCAGTCTGGACTTCCATCTATCAGAGGACAAGTCCTCGTAGCTGCGTAAATCGGTCGGATCAACCTTGTCGGTGTTGTAGACAATGGTCCGGGCTCTGACCGAGAGACCGAACCAGTTGTTCTGGGGATCTCTGAGATTTTCGGGGATCGCCTTCGTCAGAATTTCTGATTCTACCGGTTGCAGAACCCCTTCCTGGGTTGCCTGCCAGAGATTTCCGGCATCGACGGTAATAAGCATGTCAGCCGGAGTTTTTTTGCCTTCAGCCTTGAGGCGTTCGAGCAGGGCCCCCTCTTTACCGGTAATATATTTGATTTTGACCCCAGTCTTCTGGGTATAGGCATCGAAGAGCGGTTTGATGAGATGCTCCTTTCTGGCGGAATAGACAATAACCTCGGTATCATCTGAAACTGCACTCTCAGGAGAGATCACAAAACTAACGAGCAATAGGGTGATAATAGAAAGTTGGTGAATGTTTCTAATCTTCATTTTAGTTCCTTTAGTCTTCAAGTTGTTCAATGCACCTAGGCTTGTTAGGCGCTATCTAAAATTTTAGGCGAGACTAAAATACCCAAAAGACTCTGTCAACAAAAAAGTACTACAATGTATCATATTGAGTGCTTGGACTAATCTACCGTCTTTTTACACTTAATCTTATATGTCTGAAATAAATGATAATATATCTTATAGTGTGCACCCAAAAAAGATTTGATAGTCAAATTACTTGACCTTCGATATAGTTTTGGTAGTATCTGACCAATTTTTACTCGGAGGCAGTTTGAATGGAAGTTGAAACACTGTTAGTAGCAGCGATACAATCGAGTTTCATGCTCGGCCTTATTCACGGAATCAATCCTTGCGGCCATTCCTGGCTAGTGCTTGCTCCCTTTGTGTCGGGGGAGAAAAACGGGCAAAAGGTAACTATTTTGACCGTTGCCTTCTTGGCGGGTACAGCTCTAGCTTGTCTTGTCCTGGGGGCAAGCTTGGGAGCGGTATCTATGCTTATTCCACCTTCAGCGGGAATCTGGGTTGAGGGCGTCACCTCATTAATTCTGATGGTGATTGGCTTACTCCTGCTCTACAACCCTCATATTCTTCATTCCCATGATCACGAGCACGATGATCACCATCACCACGACCATCTCCATGATCATCACCATGACGACGGTAGTTGCTGCGGACATTCCCATCATAAAGAGAAGGAAGGTTTGAGTGAGAGGATAAAAATGGTCTTGAAGAACCAGAAATCAATGCCGATAATGCTTTTTGGCATTGGTTTCATAAATATGATTGTTCCCTGCCCGACAGCAGCAGTAATGTATGGCTATGCACTCAACTCGGGCAGTACTTCCAACGCGACGCTGGTGTTCGGAACGTATGCATTATCGACGGCGATAGCGGTAGGGGCGGTAATTTATCTGATATTTAAGGTAACAAGCATGGCGAGCTCACTTCAGAAAGATTGGGTTGAGCCTCTAATCATGCGACTGGCAGGCCTGGTCATCGTGGTTTTCTCCGGGTATGGTCTTTATACCTTAACGATTTGATCACTCACATCGAAGGGTTATTACTATGAGTGTTTCTGAGTTGTCGAAAAAATTCATGGAATTTTTCGACAAGTTATCCTCCTGGGAGCACTCGGTAGTAAAAGACAGTGGGCTGTCTCCAGCCCAGATGCACACTATTGAAGTGATTGGTCATCATAGGAATATGATGATGAGAGAACTGGCGGACCGTTTGGGAATTACCACAGGCACTCTCACTGTTGCAGTTGATAGGCTTGAGAAACTAGGAATGGTCGAGCGTAAACCTCATGAGCATGACAGGAGGGCCTGGCTGATAGTGTTAACCGAGAACGGCACAAAGATGTACGAGCAGCACAACAAGTTTCATGAGGAATTTACCAGAGAGATTGCACAAGATTTATCGACAGAGGAAATTGAATCTCTTACGATCCTGATGAAGAGTGTTTTGAAGAGAATGTAGCCAATTAGTTTACTGAATATTGGCATCGGCAGTATCCGACAACCCTATTATCCGCTTTCTGAAGCTTTTTTCAGAAAAAATCTCTACGCACCATATAGATCTTATATCTCCATTTCTATCAAAAACGAACCTGCAAGCCAGCCCCAATACCATACTCTGAGTGCCAGTTGGCTAGAAGCGAGAACTCTTTGGTGATTAGATAGCCGAGCTGAACTTTGCCCTCCCACTGCTTATGGGTATCGTACTCGGCTTCGCCGTGCAACGCCAAGCGTGGGGTTAACTCCAGCTCTTTTTCAAGAATGAACCGACCACCACCGTCCGTATCGGCCCAGGCAGCGAACTCCAAATTCAGAGGCAGCAGATAAGAAAAACCCGCTACTCCGCGCTCTGCTTCACTGCTCGAACCCTCTCCCAGAACATCAACACCACCGAATATTGAAGTGAAACGATTCAGATGATAGCTAGCAGTGACCAGACCTTCCCAGTCGGTTTCCTCCACTCTCTGCCACCCGACCTCCCAGCCAGCAGTGAAATCCCACCTGCTGTTTGCCAGCGTCAGGCTACCTTCCGTCATGCTGTGAAGCACATCGGCACTACCATAAAAATAGAAGGGGTCACGGTATAGATTTCCGCGCACCGATGACACCTCGGGCGGCGGGGAATAATTATCATAGCTGATCAACCGAGTCATACCGGCTTTCATGTGGTAAAGCAGGTGGCAGTGAAAGAGCCAATCCCCCACCTCATTACCGTAAAACTCTATGACGGTAGTGCTCATCGGCGCCACATCCACAGTATGCTTGAGCGGGGCGTTGTCGCCCTGCCCGTTGAGCACCCTGAAAAAGTGGCCATGGAGATGCATCGGGTGATGCATCATCGTTCGGTTGATCATGATGAAGCGGACTATTTCGCCTTCTCGAATGCGGATACTGTCCGTTTCAGAAACCGGTTTGTTGTCAATGAACCAGGTGTAGCGCTGCATATCGCCGTCAAGGGTCAGGCGCACCTCTCGAATAGGAGCATCGTCAGGCAGACGTGAAGGCGTTGCAGATTTAAGCAGATTATATGGAGTATGTGGTCGCTCGGGTCCGCCTTCGCTGGCCAAATGAGGACGTGAGGCAATGTCTGGCGCCAGAAAGCCGAAACTTCTCCCAAATGGACGCGCGGAAAGGGCATCATCGTGTGAATCCACATCCACCGCCTCTGACGGGGAATGCTCCATTGCAGTATGGTTGTTCATCGACTCATGCCCCTCGTGTTCCGACTCATCGGCTTTATGATGAACGGCGAGTGGGTTAGTGGTGCTCTCCTGCATAGGCATGGAACCATGAGTGTCTGCGTGTTCTTTGCTCTCAGAAGTATCCTCAGGTGAAGGATGCATGGCCTGGGTTCTCTCACTTGATTCCTGCATGTTACCCTTGCCATGATGCTGGACCGGACTACGTTGATCAGGTGGCGATGCCGAGTGAGCTGTGTGTTCAGTCCTGGTGCTGTCTCCTCGTTCTGGTTGTTGACCGCCATGGGATGGTCCATGGTCTCCATGATCCATCATCGGGTCCCCATCAGATGCGTCATGCATCTCATGCGACATACCCGGCTCATCGAACATTCCTGCCTCCACGGCCGAATCTGGCATGCCCATCGTCCCCGCAGGAGTCAGAGCAAAGATCGAACCCATATCACCGTGGTCCATCGGCTCGTAAAGATCTGGTGTGGGGATGTTTGTTGCCGGATGCGAAGTCCCTGAGCCGAACCACGTCGAAGTGTGACCAGAACCATCATGTGCGGTAGCGCGAAATTCAAACGCTCCCTTGGAAGGGAGGGTGATTATCACATCATACGTTTCGGCAACTCCGATCAAGAATAGATCGCTTTCGACAGGTTCGACCAGCTGTCCGTCGGCACCAATTATGGTCATTGGCCCGCCGGAGAAGTTGAGATGAAAATAAGTGGTGGCTGAGCCGTTAATGACGCGCACTCTCACTTCTTCACCAGGTGCTGCTTCAAGACTGGTTTCAGGTAAACCGTTTGAGAGAAAAAAATCGTAGGCGATATCGGCAATATCCATCGGCGGCATGCGTTGGAGCTCACGTTTGAAATAGTCACCGAGATGGCCTGAAACAGCAGCGCCAAGTATTGATTGGGATGAGCCTTTCTCGAGCGCGTACCAGTGGCTGCCCCGCTTCAAGGTACGCATCACCTCGCCAGGCGATTCCGTGGTCCAGTCGGACAGCAGAACGACATAATCACGTGCTGTTTCGTGCTGCTGGTCAGGAATAACTATTGAACCATACAGTCCTTGCTGCTCCTGGAGCCCGGAGTGCGAGTGATACCAATAGGTTCCCGTCTGCCGGATAGGAAATTCATAAGTAAAGGTGGTTCCCGGCTGAATTGGGACCTGGGTGACGAATGGTACTCCATCCATGGTGGGAGGGACCAAAAGCCCATGCCAGTGCATAGAAGTGGGCACAGTCATTTCATTTCTGACATGTATCCGTGCCAGGTCACCATTTTCAAAGTAAAGAGTCGGACCTGGTATTTTCCCGTTAATCTTCATACCGGCAGTCGTCTTACCGTCTATACTCACTTCATCTTGAGAGATGACAAGATTGTACTCGCGGACTGCTGCAGAAGTGGAGGAGAGAGAGAAAAAAAATATTCCCAGGGCAACAACTACAATACTACAACGTTTCTTCATGTTCGCGAGGCGGAAGGAGGTTCCAAGGAAGTAATCCATTGCAGGCTGTGTTGAGGAGAAATTTTATAATTCTTCAACGCCAATTGATGTCATCATGCCCGCTTCCGCATGTTCCAGTATATGGCAATGGGCTACCCAGATGCCTTTGTGCTCGGGTACAAGACCGATTACGACAGTTTCTCGCGGTCCAACCAGAACGGTATCTCTGGTAAAAGGTTCAACCGCAGGCTTACCGTTGCGCTCCAGTACCCTGAAGAAGACACCATGGATGTGCATGGGGTGCAATCGTGCACTGCTGTTCTGAAAGACAATCTTTTGAGGTCTACCAAGCTCGAAGTCAACATTATCCGCATCCGGCCAGAACTGCTGATTCATCCCCCAGCCAATACCCAGTTCTCCTCCTCGAAAGGCATTGAGATCCCAGGTCTTGCTGACTGCTACATCGTCAAACAACTCAGCAGGGATAAAGTCGCCTGCTGTCTTGACCATAAATTCCGGCGTTTTGAGAGCAGGACCTTCGGCTACCGTAAGCGAGGCCAGTTGATAGCTGTTGCGAGGAAACTCATCGACGAGAGCGAATGTCTTACCTGCGCTGTTCTCGGGTATGGTTATGTCTAGATCTATCCTGTTTCCAGGCGATAAATATAACTTCTCCAACGGGAATATATTGGAAACTGGACGGCCATCCACGGCAATGACATCGGCCTGAAGACCCTGAAGCTCGGGCAGAAAAACTCGAGCGTTCGCCCCATTGATAATTCTCACACGTATACGCTCTCCGGGTCTGACCGATAAATCGGGTTTGACTTTGCCATTAACGGTGGGGACATTTCCCCAGCGTCCGTCATGCATGAGATCATGGGGGGTGTTGAAGTGTGGATATATTGTACCGTCCTTCTGCAAACGCCAATCGTCAAGAAACAAAATCAGCTCGTTGGACCAAGGCTGCTGTTCTTTCTCGTCAACGATCAGCACACCTTTAAGGCCCCGCTCCAGTTGTTCACTGTTATTAAAATGCGGGTGGTACCAGAAAGTTCCTGCCTCGGATAACTCAAGGTCATAGGTGAAGCTGTCGCCTGGTTGTATGGGCTCCTGGGTCACTCCGGGAACACCGTCCATGGCGTTGTCTATTCTTAAGCCGTGCCAGTGAATCGTCGTCGGCTCATCCAAGCTGTTAGTTAGATTCACCGAAAGCGTCGAGCCCTGCTGTGCTCGAATAAGAGGACCGGGAATCTGGCTATTGTAGTGCCAGACCGGTGTTTCAGCTACAAAGAACGGAAAGTTAAAGCTTCCCTTCGCTGCTTCCAACTCGATCACTTCTGAAGCTAAAGCACGTTGACTCCAATTGATCGCCAGTAGACACGCAGTTAAAGATATGAGTAGTTTAGTATGTTTCATCATTAGTTGTGGGGGTAGCAGTATGGGCAATGTGCGTATGGATTGAATCAGAGCAGACCACTGAAATTTGACCTAATGTGAGATGACTTCCAATCCACCTCGCCGACAAGTTTCTCAACAATAATCCCATGTGTGTCTTCCTCTATTAGAGGATTCGTGCACACGTTGATTAAATTGTCTAGATCATTCATAGAAGGAGTATAAGCACGAGCAGGTGAATCACCACAGGGTGGTAATATCATACCGGGTCAATTATAATTCAGTACTCAATTCAAATTATCAAAGGGGTGATGTATGCGACTGGCAAAGATCTGTTTCAAAGTTTCGCCTGTAGTTCTTTTCATACTTGTTTTTGGGGGTGCGGTGGGAATCATGGCCCATGAATGGATGGCACCGGAGGACGAGGGGAAAAGACCTAATCCAGTTGCGTCTGACATGAAATCACTCGAGCGCGGCAAGATCATTTACCTCGAACATTGCGCTGCCTGCCATGGCGAAAAAATCGACGGGCTGAAAGCTGATGAAACAGGACTTGACACGGATTCGCCTAATCTGAAGAAACGCCTGCTTACTCATACTGACGGGGATTTCTTCTGGAAAATCCAAAACGGCAGAGGAGATATGCCGTCCTTTAGAGAGGATTTGACCGAAGAACAAACCTGGGATGTGATCAATTACATCAGGAATGAAGCGGAGTAATTACTTTGTCATTCAACTCAGACCGGGCATAGACAAGCACTGGCAGATTTCATTGAGTTGCAAGTGCTTAACGCTAAAGTCACTCCCAGAATTTAACTGATAAGTAATTCTCGCATACGTTGATAATCGTCTTCGGTGATTTCTCCTTTCGCAAATCGGTTTTTCAGGATCTCCAAAGAGTCGTATTTGTCCACGTCAGCATTGGGTTTTGGCAGGAAAGACATAATCAATTTGATTATGAAATATAAAATGATGAAAAGCAGCAGCAGTCCCACAATTCCTCCGAACGGGCCCAGACCTGTAAAATATTTACCAAGCCCAAAAGGCAGCCCGACAGCCCAATTTCCGCAGTTCCACATAATTAACTCTTTGACCTGAATATAAAAGAGGGAGGGGACATCCCTCCCTCAAAAAGCGAAGCGTCGATTACCACACGCACTGGCCGCAGCCACCGCCACCGTATCCAGGTCCCCTTCTAAAATTTCGGTTTGAAGGACCGTTCCCCCATCCATATTCACGGGACTTCTCCTGGAGGGTGATCTGCTTGGTGGCAATACTTTCAGATAACTCACGAACCTTCGCGCTATCTGGATTATCGCCAGCCATAAGGGCGCTCAGTTCTGCCTGATCAGCAGCAATCTCTATACGAATTTCTTTTGTTTCATCCAAGAACTTCTGTCTTTCAGTTGTATCGATTCCGTTTCCATACATCATGCCGTACCCTGGGCCCATACCTCGATTACCCCATGCAGAGGCATTCAGGGCGGTGAAACCGACAATTAGCGACACTGCTACTATTGCTGTGATGATCATGTTTCTCATAATACAATCTCCTGTTTTTTGTTCCGAGACACATTCGTCTCTGATTATTCGTTTCTTTTTAATAGAGCATCAATCATGCCAAAAATAAAAATATTACAATTTCAATAGTTATAACAATGGTATAGAATTTTTTTAAGCTCTTCTGTTAACACATGGACCTTTACTCCGTCGCCCTTATCTGTTTAAAAAATGTACAGTACCACCGTGTAGTGATTAATATTTAATCACTGCGCTACAAACCTATTTGTCAAGGAATCCATGTTTCAACGAATTAGCCGCTACTTCAGCAACGCTTCCGCCTGGTTAGTCATAGGAATGAGTGTGATTCTTGCCATCGTGGTGATTGGCCTTGCGGTGATGAATTACAATCGGGAACGACAGTACATGGGCAAGATACTAAGCGAGAAAGGGGCGTCTCTGATTCGCGCCTTCGAGGCCGGGGCCCGAACCGGAATGATGGGTGCATTTGGCACCCTGCCCAGGCTTGATACGTTGATAAAAGAGACGGCTGATCAACCTGACATTCTCTATATTGCTATCGTTGATTCAACAGGGGAAATTCTGGCTCATAATGATTCCGACATGGTGGGTAAGGCCTTTATTAATGAGGGAACCATGGACGCATTAGAGGCCGGCAAGGAAGTCAAATGGCGGACCATTGGTGATGATTCTCTTTCGGCCTTTGAGGTCTACAAACTTTTCCTGCCTGTAATTCCTGACTCACCGCAAAGCCAAATGATGTCGATGATGCAACAGCGGATGAAAATGATGTCTAAACGAATGGAGATGCAGAATGGAACCGGGTGGATGCAGGGAATGGTGCAGGACAAGCTCTTACACCCTGAGAGCAGGCCCGTGATAGTAATCGGAATGGACACTGCATCCTTCAAAGAAGCCATCAATGAAGATATCAAGATGACACTTGTTATCTCAGGCATCTTGTTGTTACTAGGTGTGGCCGGTGTCGTGTCGCTTTTCTGGGCTCAAAGCTATACCAGGTCAAGAAAATTATTGAGTGATATAAATGCAATTTCCTCAGAGATGATCAACAACCTGCCCGAAGGCGTCATCCTGACGGATAACAACCTCAATATTCGCTACCTGAATAAAAATGCTGAAACGATACTTGGCGTAAGCGCACGAGACGTGATCGGTCATACTCCTGAACAAACGCTTCCAACAACTATCACCGCTTTAGACGTATCCGAATCCGGTAATGATCAAGTCCTTGAAAAGGAAATCCGCATAGAGCGGCCAGGGCGCCATGCACTACCAGCCTCGGTTATTGCAACTGAGGTTGTCACAACAGACGGCATGTTCGTTGGGCACATGTATATTTTGAAGGATTTATCACAAATAAAACAACTACAACTTGAGGTACAGAAAAAGGACAAACTTGCCGTTATTGGAAATTTGGCAGCAGGCGTTGCCCATGAGGTGCGGAATCCCCTGAGTTCCATAAAAGGGTATGCTTCGTATTTTAAGACTCTGTTTGCTGAAGATAGCGAAAACCGAGCTGCTGCTGAAGTACTCGTCAATGAAACCGAGAGACTCAATCGAGTAATAACTGAACTGCTCGAAATCTCCAGGCCCTCCGATATAAAGCTGCAAGAAGTCGATATTCAAACGGTATTCGATACCACTCTGAGGCTTATCCACTCGGATGCGAATCAGCTCGACAACATAGAAATCTCGCTGGATATTTCTGACGATCTTAAAAGTATGGTCATCGACGCCGACCGTTTTGTACAGGTCCTGATGAACGTGTACCTGAACAGTATTCAAGCAATGCCTGATGGAGGTGTACTGAGCACGACGGTCGTTTCTAAAAGCGACCATATAGAAATTGTCATAACTGATACCGGCACCGGTATGACAGAAGACACCAGGAGACAGCTGTTCAATCCCTATTTTACCACGAAGACAACGGGTACAGGATTGGGAATGGCCATTGTCCACAAAATTATCGAAGCCCATAAGGGGGAAATAAGAGTTGTATCGAAGGAAGGGAACGGTACTGAAATAACAATTTGTGTACCCAAATCTCAAAAAGATACTCCCACATGAAAGGCGAAATTTTAATAGTCGATGACGATGGTGCTCATCTGTCAATGCTCAGTACGGTATTGAATGGCTGGGGGTACCAGACTGCTGAGGCAGAAGATGGGGCTGACGCTATTGCTGAGGTTCGTGAAAAACCGTTTGATTGCATCTTGATGGATGTTCGTATGGCACACGTGGGGGGCATTGAAGCTCTAAAGGAAATCAAACTAATAAATCCGGCCATCCCGATCATCATAATGACCGCATTTTCTTCTGTTGATACAGCAGTTCAAGCTATGAAGTTGGGTGCCTATGACTACTTAACCAAGCCCCTGAACTTCGATGAACTTCAATTGACTCTTCAGCGGTGTTTGGCACATCTTGAACTGACCCGCGAGAATCAATCGCTCAAAGATCTGCTCTCTGCAAACGACAGTCTGACTTCTATCATCGGATCAAGTGAGCCGATTAATGATCTCAAGGAAATGATTCAGTCCATCGCACCATCTGAGGCAACGGTTCTGATCCTTGGGGAGAGCGGGACCGGCAAGGAATTAATTGCCAAAGCCATCCATGGCTGCAGCAGCAGAAATGATAAGCAACTGGTCTCTGTCAACTGCGCCGCCTTAACTGACTCGCTATTGGAATCGGAATTGTTTGGCCACGAGAAAGGAGCCTTCACTGGAGCAGAAAGGCGCAGGGATGGTCGATTCATGCAGGCTCACAAGGGAACAATTTTTCTGGATGAGGTAGGTGAGGTGCCCCTCCACATGCAGGCAAAATTGTTGCGCGCCATCCAGGAGCGCGAGGTCCAACGGGTTGGAAGTGATGCGGTTCTACATGCAGATGTGCGCATAATTGCGGCCACGAATAAAGACCTGTTGGAGAGGGTAAGAGAGGGGACTTTTCGAGAGGATTTATACTACAGGCTTAATGTGGTGACGCTGGAGGTTCCATCGCTGGCGGAGCGATCTGACGATATACCCGTGTTGGCCAAATATTTCCTTGCCCGATTAGCAGAGAAGAACAGAAAGAAAATTGTTGATTTCTCTCCTTCAGCCATGGACAGCCTTTCCCGGTATGCCTGGCCCGGCAACGTGCGTGAATTGGAGAACGCGGTTGAGCGCGCCGTTGTATTGTGCAACGGCAACTACATAACTGAGCGTGAATTACCTCCCTCAATTGCCTCGTCATTCAGCGATACCGATCTTCATGAAGGAGGGGCAGCCAAGATGGCCGGCCTGCCTTTGGAGGAAATAGAGAGAGAAGCGATCGTCCAGACTCTTCAGAAAACTTCCGGGAATAAGAGTGAAGCTGCGAAACTGCTCAACATCACAAGAACAACTTTGAATAACAAAATTAAGAAATACAAAATTGCTTAAGAATTTTAACCAAGAAAAGTGTCAGAGCATATCTGAACTAAAATACATGTGAAGCTGAAGGTGGAGCTTCTTGATTCTTTGGAAGACCTGAATAAAGCTCTAGAGAGCAAAGATCATGCGTCCATCAGTAAAGCCATAAATAGGTTAAAGCCTGCCTACGCGAAGCTGTTCATCAATTTCGAATAGAATCACCTTGAGCAGATGGGATGATCCTAATTTGAGCGTAGGTCCTTCCCATCTGCACGAAACAGCAGAACAGACATTACAAGTTGGATACTACGACAATGTGGTTGCACTTCGTTTGTTTAGTATTTAGTTTATTAACTGTGTGGCGGAATGCCAATCTGCCATATCGCCTCTTGGGTGATGTAGTCTCCCTTTTCTAAATCGTTTAATTTGCTACATCACCCAGTTTAGTAAGGTTACCGAACGAATAAATCGATATCAGCGTCAGCGGCTGGCCGCTTTCGTTATTTGTCTCAAGGAGATAGGAGATGCCGCATATCAAATTTAGAGATGCACCGAAGAAGGAGTATAAGTGTTCGATGCGCTTAATTAGGATCTGCAGCGAGAATCGTATCCGCCGAGTCTCTGATATTTCAAAAATGACTTTTAATGAGTTTTTGTCGTTACCCGAATGCGGAAAAGCAACTGCAACGAAGGTGAAGGAAATATTGAGAGACAACGGATTAGATTTTCGGGAGAAAATAGATAAGAAGAGACTAAGAGATCCGTTTCAAAGAAACGAGCTTATCGCAGAGTTAGTAGCAGAAGGACAGAGCTTCCAAGAGGTGGGTGGAAAAGTGGGTTTGTCACCATCGA
>CBFCWR010000015.1:0-18104 GCA_965601575.1 uncultured Desulfofustis sp.
TTCTCGCATGCCTTGATTTTGAACGAAAATCTTAGTTTTGCAAAAGGCTCGCTTAATAAACATCAGACAGCAATCACCGAGAGGTAAGATCCATGGCCAAGTATTCGAGTAACTTAAATCTAAAGTGGATGCCGTTTTTACTGCTCATTCTGGGCATTTTAATCGTTAGTGGCTGCAGTACGCCCACGGGCAATCCTGATGACGGTAAACGCTGGTACTCGATGCACAACTGTTTCGCCTGCCACGGCCCCAACGGCAATGACGGCAAAGCCCCGGTGGTCAACAACCTGGAGATGAGTTATTGGAAATTTGAAAGGATCATCCGCAACGCAGGCTCTCCAATCATGCCGAAATACCCTGAAGAAAAAATATCCGACCAGGATGTGGCCGATCTCTACGCATTCCTAAAGGCCCAATAGGGGCATCCCGCGGCTCCGAAAAAAGTGCTGATTCACTTTCATTCCAGATAATTGTGATTAAGGTAAGGCCATTAAAGCTGCTGTGTTCAGCAAAAGACGCGCTGTTTGGTTTTTAACTTACATCCACGAGACTCGATATGATCGAATCATTTTACAATCTGCTGGCGGTGTTCGGCTTTCATCATCCCATTCATCCCATCGTCGTTCATCTTCCCATGGGATTGGTGGTCGGCAGTGTGGCCTTTTCACTGGCCGACATGAAGTGGCCGGAAAAGAACTACGCCACTACCGCCTACCACTGCATCCTGCTGTCACTGATCTCCGTTGTACCTGTCTACATAGCCGGTCTTCTCGACTGGCAGCAATGGTTTGCGGGCGATGTCAACCAATGGATAATCATCAAGCTGATCCTTGGCGTGGCGCTGACCGGCATGCTGTTTTTTACCGTTCAGCAAAAGCAAAAGGGTGCCCCGCAGAAAAAACTTTTCGTCTATTATCTGATCTGCCTGGGAATCTGTGGTGGTCTCGGCTACTCGGGAGGTGAGCTGGTCTGGGGTGGTTAGAGGCTCAGACTGTGAGCCGGTGAATGACGATCTCGGAAGTCCCTCCGACCGTTTCGGCCTGCTCGACAATTTTCTGATGGTGGGTGAAGAGGATCACCTGGTTCCGTCGGGATAGCTCAGCAAGCGCTTTTAGCGCGGCCCGTGAGCGGTCATCGTCAAAATTTATCAGGATGTCATCGACTATGAATGGCATCGGTTCACTTGTTTCCAGTCGCCACTCCAGGGTGGCCAGTCGCAGGGCCAGATAAAGCTGGTCCCGGGTACCGTCGCTCATACCATCAACCGCTACTGATCTGCCGTCGGGGCGGACACCCACAAGGATGGGTTCGCCCCGATCATCGACATCCACCCTGAGTTCGCTGAATGAGCTCAGGGTGAGGTCGGAAAAATATCTGGACGCTACCCTCAGCACCGGGCCCTGATGCTCCTCCCGATAGCGTTCTATCTCCTGCTGCAGGATTTTCGAAGCCAGTTTAACTTTACAATAGCGCTCCGCCAGTGTCCTCAGTCCGCTAAGTTCCTGCTCCATCTTCTCTTTGGCATCGGCGGCCCTGGCGGAACCGTCCATAACCTTGAGCCGGCTGTTGATCTCTCCTATCTCCTGTGAGATCCTGACGATCTCCGGATTCAGGTTTGCCTCGATGTCATGCTGTACCTTTGAAATCTGGCCAGGCAGCTGATCGAAATCCACTGCTGATGCCTCGACGGTCAACTCGTCTTCAGAGACACCGCCCCCTATCCTGGCCAGGGTGCGCTCGATAGTCTCGATCCTGCTCTGGATTTGCTGATATTGGTTGAACTTGTCTATGATTGCCGGCAGATCAGCCTGTTGAGCGCCTCCGGCTGTCTTCAGCAGGTCCGCCATCTGTTCATCACTGTCCTCCAGCCGTTTCTGGATAGCTTCCCGCTCGTCACGATGATCTTCTATATCTTCCTGCAGCTGATTATATTTCGTCCGCTCGTCGCGGGCCTGCTCAAGTGATGCTCTCAAGTGAAGAACTGCCTGATCGACCGGCACAGTGGGCTCCACTGTGCCGACCCGCCGAAGAAGATCTTTCACCTCCCGCTCAAATTCAGCCGCGTCACGATCAATGCCGTCAATTCTCTTCTGCAGGTCGTCGGCCTCCCGTATCTTTGCCAGGCAGTTCTGCAGGTTGTCCAGGTAATCGTGCGCTTCGGGCGGGGAGATATTTGCATCCAGACCCAGACCTGATACCGCCTGTTCCCACTTTGCCTGCCAGTCAGTAAGCAATTTCCGGGTCTCTAATAGCTCCTGCTGCGCCTTGCCGAAAGCATTGTCTGCCAGTTTCTTTCTGTCCCTCAGGTTTTCCAGCCGGCTGCGCTGGTGTTCCATTTTCTCCAGCAGACTCTCCGCAAAGACCAGCAGCGAACTAAAATCGTCGCCGGCCGGATCGTCGTCCTCGCCGGCAGCCTTGATTGCCTGAAGTAAATGTTCACAAAGCTGCGCCCTTAGTCTTTCCTCTCTGGCCAGCTCCTCTTTATTCTTGGTCAATTCGTTGACCCTGAAGCAGAGTCTGTCCATCGCGGTCAGCCATTCGCTCATCTCTTTTGGTGACAGCGGCGCGATGGAGGCAGGCTCCCATACCGCTGCCCAGTCTGCGGCCAGTGCTTCCTGCTGACCAATTAAGTCTTCTTCTTGCAGGTCATACCCGGCCAGAGCGTGCTCCAAGGCCTCTATTTGAGAGAGCAGATTTGCCGCACTGGCCAGCCGGTCTGCTTCGTTGCGCAGCCGGTCAGCGAGTTGATCAGCCTTGTGGACCAACTCTTCATAGGCGACCGATAGAGGCTTTTCCTGATCGAATGCCCTGCTCTGCTCGGCAACATCCTCGCCTTCGAGCCACTGCCGACGCAGCAGCTCCCAGCCGTCATCCCGTTTCCCTCTAATTCGAGTCAAATCCAGCTCTGACGGCAGATCCCTGAGCAAGGTAATCCGCGTGGCCTCGGCCTTTAGAGCTTTGAGCTCATCAAGGTCTTGGCGGCGATCTTTGTCGAGATTCTTGCGTTTATCGATTATCGTGCTGAATTTTTGTTCAAATTTATGAACAGTCTGGTGGAGTGGAAGGGGAATCCGGGGAAGCTTTGCCAGTTCGCCCTGCCAAAGGCCGATCCTCTGCAATTCTGCCCGGCACTCAGCGGCAACCCGATCAACTTCAGCTCTTCTCTTGGCAATCAGGCTATCAAGATCGCCGGATCGGCGCGCCAATCGTACCGCCTGATCCAGCTCCTTGACATTCTGCAATTCCTCTAAGCCAGCCAACGTTTGAGCCACCTCCTGCATCTCCAGCTCCGCAGCACCAGCCTGTTTTTCTGCCTGGCGCAACTGCTGGTTGATGCCCTCAAAGCGACCGCTCAATGTTTGTATCGTCTTCTTTCTGGCCAGCACCGGCCGTAAAGAATCGACCTCATCCACCCCCAGGTCCGGCCGAATCTGTTGCAGCAACTGGGCAGCTTCCTGGCGCAGACTTATGCGCATCCCGTTTCGCTCGGGCTTGTCTTTCTGCCCCTTACGGTATTCTCCCAGCCGCTGGTGAAAATCATCCACCAGTTCACCATGATCAAGCAGCGTATGGTTAAAGGAGATGGCCCTGCACTTGTCTTCCAGCTGCGTGAGTTTCTCGGAGGTTTTCTGCAGCTGACTCTCGGATTCGCGAATCAGTTCGTCCAGCAACCGGTACCGCTCACTGAAATCAGACGGCAGCAGCGTTATCTCGCCAAGCGCCCGGAGGCGCTCCCGCTCGAACTGCAGATCAGCGAGTTCCGGTATCGCCTGCTTCAGACGTTCAAGCCGACGCAGCGTGCTGTTCTTCTCGTCCCGCTTCTTTTCAAGAGTGGTCCGCCGGTACTCCGCTTCGGTCAGGGCATCCTGGAGATCCCTCCACTCCTTTGAAGAAAGGCTGGCCTCACCCACTTCCTTCTTCAATTCCCTGAAACGTTTGACGGCTTTATTGATCAG
Source organism: uncultured Desulfofustis sp. (assembly GCA_965601575.1). Taxonomy (GTDB): domain Bacteria; phylum Desulfobacterota; class Desulfobulbia; order Desulfobulbales; family Desulfocapsaceae; genus JABDQA01. The sequence continues at coordinate 3,957 of CBFCWR010000015.1, forward strand.
AGGCAACTGCCCGGTCGGCTTGAAGAGATCGGCTGCCTCCTGCTCGAACTGGTCGATAACCGTTGTCAGAGAAGAAAGGCCCGCGCCGGCGGCGAACAGGGTCTGCCCGACCTCGCCTTTCCGGGAAAGGATCTCAATGCCCCCCTCCACTAATTGCTGGTGATCTATACCATAAAGCGACTCGAAGAACCCCGGGTCCACCCCCAGAAGGAACGGTTCCAGAGAGGCAGCATCCAGAGGATTTCCGTCTCCGTCCAATAGATCGCCGACCCGCCTCTTGCGGCGCTGAAAAGATAACTCCTGACCATTATTGCGTGCCAGACAGCCGCCGACCAGCAGCTGATCGTAAGGGTGCACGAAGTTGTCAGGGGTTTGGCTGTGGAAACCATAGAGCAGCGCCTTGAGCCCTCTCAAGGCACTGCTCTTGCCAGCCTCGTTGGGCCCATAGATAACATGGAGGCCCGGTGTACGGGAGTCAAAGCTCAGCGTCTTCTCGGTGAACGGCCCGAAAGCTTTGAGTTCGAGCAGCTTTAACCTCATTTCTCCCCACCGTGCTGTAACAGCCTGGAAATCAACAATTCCTGGACTTCAACCCCGAGTTCCGAGATTCTATCAGGTGAATTTTCTAGAAACGACTCATCGATGCCGAATAATTCAGGCGGCAGTTTTGACTTCAGTGTTGCCAGTTCCGGTACCAGAATCGACAGGTTTGCCCCATCCACTTCCAGCTTTCTGATCGACTCGACAAGTCCGGCCAAGGGGGTATCTCTACCAAGCATTTCCTGGAGACTCTTTTTCCGCCTGGTCCTGAATTTCACCTTTTCGAGCCACACGTCGCCAATGCCGGCTGCCAGTGCCCGAAACTCCTCTGTCCACTGGGGAATTCTCCCAAACAACTGGGCATGCACCGGGCATTCACCTGTCAGAATCAACCGGACAATCACTCCCCTGCCTTCCGCAATCTCCCGCTGCTCCATCAGGGCCGATCCGACCGCATCATTGACGCTGTCAGTAGTCTCAGATCCGGAAAGATCCACCTCGCACGTCACCCAGCGCAGCAGATCCAGGGCCTGTGCTTCAACCTCCACAACCTGGTTGTCATCCACCGTGACGATGGAGGCTCCCTTGGCTCCCGCCTCCTTTATATGACGTCCCTGGATGTTGCCCGGAAATACAATCCACGGATCGGTCGAGACCACTTCCCGTGTATGGATGTGTCCGAGAGCCCAATACTGATATCCTTTGGATTTCAATTCATCCGGATTGCAGGGAGCATAGTTGTCATGTCCATCCCGACCGGTAAGGGAGGTATGAAGCAGGCCGATATTGAAATAGGCCGAATTCCCCTGAGGGTAGTCAGATACGAGATTGTCGGTGACCGCCTTGGTGCGATAACTTTGGCCGTGAATGATCACGCCCAGATCTTCCAGAACGCACGACTGCGGTTCCCGAGAGGAAAAATGCACGACGTTGTCGGGAAGAGGCATGGTCCGGGTAATCTGGCTGGCCGCATCGTGATTCCCCGAAATCAGGAAGACTTTGATGCCTGCCTGGCGCAATTTACCCATGCGACTGACAAAGTAAAGCCCGGTATTATAGTCCTTCCAGTCCCCGTCGTAGAGGTCCCCGCAGATCAGGAGGAACGCAGCTTTTTCCCCGACAGCAAGGTCGATCAGGTTATCTAATGCCCTTCTCGTCGCTCCCCGTATCTCCTCGACCGGAGTTCCTTCATGGGCTTCCAACCCTTTCAGAGGGCTGTCCAGATGAATATCGGCTGCATGGATAAACTTGAACATCAGGCGAAGTATTCGGCATCTTTAAACAGCGGCGCCTCGCTGTCCTTGGCAGAGAGCTCCGGAATTATGTCAGTCGGCCAGGAAATGGCCAGATCCGGATCGTTCCAGATAATTGACCGCTCATGCTCGGGGGCATAAAAATCAGTGGCTTTGTAGAGAAAGTCGGCTTCCTCTGAGAGGACCATAAATCCATGGGCAAACCCAGGTGGAATCCAGAACTGCAATTTATTTACCGCGCTGAGTCGGACTCCGGCCCATTTGCCGAATGTCGGTGATGAGCGCCTCACATCCACTGCCACATCGAACACCTCGCCGGAGACCACGCGCACCAGCTTGCCCTGGGGGTGTCTGATCTGATAATGCAGCCCTCTCAGTACCCCACGCCTCGAGCGGGAGTGATTGTCCTGGACGAAGTCGCAGTCCACCCCGGTGGCAGAGATCCATGTTTTACGGTTGAAACTTTCCATGAAAAAGCCGCGATCATCGCCAAACACTTTCGGTTTGAAAACCAGCACCCCGGGGATTTCTGTGGGTATTACTTCCATATCTCAAGCATACATTTTGTGGTAATAATCCTGATAGGATCCGTCGATAACCGTGGCGAGCCACTCCTGGTTGTCCAGATACCAGTCGATGGTCATCTCGATCCCCTGCTCGAAGGTCACCGAAGGCTGCCAGCCGATCTCCTCTTTCAGCCTGGTGGAGTCGATCGCATAGCGCCGGTCGTGTCCGAGACGATCGGTGACAAAAGTGATCAGCGAAGTCCTGCTGCGGCCATCCGGCAAGGGGCCGATCTTGGCATCCAGCATTTCACAGATCAGGGTCACCACTTCGATATTTGTTTTTTCGTTGTTGCCGCCGATATTGTAGGTTCGTCCACTGCTGCCCTTTTCCAGTACCTCGACGATGGCCTGGCAATGGTCGGTGACATACAGCCAATCCCTGATATTCTTGCCGTCCCCGTAAACCGGCAGTTTCTTTCCGTTTCTGCCGTTATTGAAAATGAGCGGAATCAGCTTCTCCGGGAACTGGTAGGGCCCGTAATTGTTCGAACAGTTGGTAATCATCACCGGCAATCCGTAGGTATGAAAATAGGCGGACGCCAGATGATCAGATGAAGCCTTGGATGCCGAGTACGGGGAGCGGGGGTCGTAGGGCGTGGTTTCACTGAAATAACCGCTTTGCCCAAGGGAGCCGAAAACCTCGTCGGTGCTCACATGCAGAAACATTGGTGTTGACGGCGCATTCGTACCATCCTGCCAGAAACTTCTGGCCGCCTCGAGCAGGGAGAAAGTACCGATGATATTTGTTTTGATAAACGCATCCGGTCCGACAATCGAGCGGTCAACATGCGATTCGGCGGCAAAATGGACCACCGTGTCAATAGTTTCCTTTTCGAACAGGGAATTGACCAGGGCCTGATCGCAGATATCTCCTTTGACGAAACGATACCCCTCACCCTCCTGGATGCTTTCCAGGTTTTTCAGGTTGCCGGCATAGGTCAGCAGATCGAGATTTACCACCCGCCAATGCGGACGTATTCGGGTCACCAGTTGAATGAAGTTGCTGCCGATGAAACCGCACCCCCCGGTCACCAACACATTTCTTTGATTATCCATCTCTTTTGTAGATTAAAAGTTGCAATTATTTGAAAAAAACCTATCCTTGTGAGTTTTTTGGAGTAAGGCAACAATACCGATTAGTACCGAATTCGCAAAGGACATTTTCAGTATAGGACATTTTCAGTATAGGCTGCTTTGAAAAATAATGTTTTGGGTTCAAGATCAAGGCGTGTCTGTGAGTGTGGCCGCAAGGCAATATGTCGAGAATTATACTTTCAGGCGCGTTGCAGGGTTCGGGTACAAAGACCATTTTCAAGGTAGCAAATGAGTTCCCGTCTTAACAAGGAAGTGGAGAGACGCCGTACGTTTGGGATCATCAGTCATCCAGACGCCGGTAAAACGACCCTGACCGAAAAGCTCCTGCTCTACGGTGGAGCCATCAATCTGGCCGGCGCGGTAAAGTCACGCAAGGCTGAGAGGCATGCCACCAGCGACTGGATGGCGATTGAGAGAGAACGCGGCATTTCAGTCACCACCTCGGTGATGAAATTCACCTACCGCGATTTTGAAGTCAACCTGCTCGACACCCCCGGACATCAGGATTTCTCCGAAGATACCTACCGGGTATTGACCGCCGTTGACTCTGCAGTGATGGTAATCGACAGCGCCAAAGGAGTCGAAACCCAGACAGAAAAGCTGATGGAAGTCTGTCGGATGCGCAATACGCCGCTGATAACCTTCATCAACAAACTCGATCGCGAAGGGCGCAGTCCGCTGGAGCTTCTGGATGAAATAGAAGAGAAGCTGCAAATTGAATGCACCCCCCTTTCCTGGCCCATCGGCATGGGCAAACGGTTCAAAGGCGTCTACAATCTCTACAAGAAAGAACTTAAAATCTTTTCCCCCGGCTCAGAGACCAGGAACCAGCAGGCGCTCACCATTACGGATCTTGGCGACTCCGAGCTTGAGGCTGCGATCGGGGACCAGGCAGCCGATCTTCGCGATGAAATCGAACTCCTTGAAGGCGCCGCCAACCCTTTTGAATACAGCCACTATCTGAAGGGCAATCAGACGCCTGTCTTTTTCGGCAGCGCCATCAATAATTTCGGGGTCCAGGAAATGCTCGACACTTTCGTTGACATGGCTCCCGCACCCTCCGGCCGCAAAACAGTTTCCAGGATCGTGGAACCCGTAGAGGAGCAGTTTTCCGGTTTCGTTTTCAAGATTCAAGCCAATATGAATCCCGCCCACCGCGACCGCATCGCCTTCATGCGCATCTGCTCGGGCGTCTTCAGTAAGGGGATGAAGGTCCGTCACCACAGAATCGGCAAAGACATCAACCTGGCAAATGCCATCATTTTCATGGCCCAGGACCGCGAAAATGTCGAAGAGGCCTGGCCCGGAGACATTATCGGTCTCCCTAACCACGGCACCATCAAGATCGGCGATACCTTCACCACCAAAGAGGCGCTGAAGTTTACCGGTATCCCCAATTTCGCCCCTGAACACTTTCGCCGGGTGCTTTTGAAAAACCCACTCAAAATGAAGCAATTGCAGAAGGGCCTGGTCCAGCTCGCCGAGGAAGGCGCCATCCAGGTGTTCCATCCACTTATCGGCTCGGACTACATCATGGGCGCCGTGGGGGTACTGCAATTCGAAGTCACCGTGGCACGGCTCAAAAACGAGTATGGAGTCGATGCGGTTTATGAACCGGTAAATTTCAGCGCTGCCCGCTGGGTGAGCTGTGATGACAAGAAGAGAATGACGGAGTTCGAGCGGGCCAACCAATCGAGCCTTGCCCGGGACGCCGAAGGCTTTCTTACCTATCTTGCTGAAAGCGAGTGGATGCTCAACTACTTCATGGAGAAATGGCCTGACATTGATTTCCACAAAACCAGGGAGAATGTGTAGTATCCCGAATCAGCCCGCCTGATATGGGGTGCTGAGGTAAAGAATATCAGAGCCGAGACTCAGCTCTCTGAGTCGACGAAAACCAACGCCTGGCCTTCGGTAAGGGCCTGGGCTGTCTTTTTTCTCGCGCCGGTGATGATGCGCTGAACTGTGCCCCGGGAAACGCCCATCCGGGATCCGGCTTCTTCCTGGGTCAACCCTTCAAAATCACAGAGCCTCAGCGCCTCCAGTTCATCGCGATGGAGATCGACCTGGTGCAGTTCGGTAAGAGGCGTTCCGGTAGGTTTGAAAGCGCGTCCGCAGAAGTTGCCTTCACAGTGTCTAAGTTTCTTTGGCCGTGGGGACATGTCGTATCGTGAAAATGGCGTTGCTTATTAAATGGGACTCAAGCTGTGTTAGCCTTATATACAGACATATGCTCAAAAAAGCAACACCATCCGACATCTCAGTCAGTGTCTATCCGGAAACGACTCATTTCTGTTCAAGATCGTGGTGTACAAGAACTTTTACCGCAGCCCTGGTCGGCCCAAGGATCAAATTTCGAACAGAGCTGGGCGGGGGTACAAGGACCGTTTCCGAATGAGCACGAGTTATTTACCCCGATAACAAGCCGTAGACATCACCCTTATTATCAAGTAGACTAGGGGCGAATCTTAAACGATAACAATCCCTTTGAGCTACTACAGTTCTGCTTTAGGGTGGTAGATATAAGGAGATTGCTTCTTTCTTAGCTATGTTTTTTAAAAAGCCAACCAGCTGTGCGCTTTTCTGCACTTTTCTGCTGCTCCTCGCGCTCTTTTTAACCAAGGGCGAAGGCACCGCCTCGGAGCAAATAAGTGGACCGCATTTCACCGATATCATTGTCACCACCTCCGATACTCACCTGCTTTTTTTCGGTGAACTGAAAAACAGTTTTACCCCTCAGATGATTGAAGGACTGCACAGCGGTATTCCGCTGAAATTCAATTTTTTCGTGAATCTCGAGAGGGTGCAGTCCAACTGGCCGGACAAGGAGATCATCAGCATTGAGTTCAACCACTCGCTCAGCTACGATACCCTGAAACAGCTCTACACCATAGAGACAGAAGAACTCAGCAAAAAGAGTCACACGGTGAAATCACTTGAGGAGGCACTCCCCCTGATAAACGAGATCAATGGCCTCAGGATAGTGAAACTCGCAGAACTCGAACCCGACCAGACCTACCGACTGAGGGTCAAGGCCGATCTTCATAAAAAGACGCTTCCCTTCAGTCTGCGCACCGTGGTTCCCTTTGTCTCCTGGTGGGACCTGAACACCGACTGGCACTCAATCGAGTTCATGTATTAATCAGGCACCAAGGCTATGGCGGCACAAGACGGATCCCACATCAGTGATCGTTCAGCAGCGGATTTCATGGCGCTGAGTCCAGTACCAACCGTCCAGCAGAGGCGCCAGAAAAGAAAACTGGTCATCCGCATTATCCTCTTCTGCATCTGCCTTATCCCTCTTTTTATCTGGCTCCAGGCCAAGCTCTTCGAAAAGGACATTCAACTTCCGGTTAACTCCAATATCCTCATATTCGCGTTGATCAATTTCAACGTGATTCTTCTGCTGTTTGTCCTATTTCTTATTCTGCGTTATCTGGCTGAGCTCATTTTTGAGCGCAGGAGCCACGTTATGGGGAGCAGGCTGCGCACCAAACTGGTGGTTTCTTTCTTGAGCCTGTCACTGCTCCCCACTATTCTTCTTTTCTTTGTGGCGCTGCAATTCGTCTCGTCCAGCGTCGACTATTGGTTTAGTTCGAGCATCGAACAATCCCTTCAGGAATCTCTCGGGCTTGCGCGCACAGTAATTGTCGATACCGAAAATCAGGCCGCCGGCAGTTCAGACAGAATCACCGAGAAGATGGATACCTCTAAACTTGAATCGTTGGATAAAGAGACGCTTACCCCCAAACTTTATCAGATGCTTTATCTCACCCCAGCCACCATACCGGCTATGCTCACCCTGATTGTCGACAAGACTGATCTCGAGGTGACCGCGGCGACCAGACAACTCCGGTCCATCGCCCCTCCTAGGATTCCAGTGGAAACCCTGCAAAAGGTCCGCAGAAGTAAGCAGCCCGAGTCAATAATACAGAATACGGGACAAGGAGAACTAATACGGCACGTAAGCACGATCACCCTCGGGCCGCCGCCCGGAACCAGTGGCACCCTGATCACCTCCCTGCTCATCGACAAGAACAAGCTCGACAGGATGACCCGCATCTCCAGCGGTATCGACGATTACCGTCAGCTTATCTATCTCAAGGATCCATTCAAATTCTGGCTTCTGCTGATTCTGCTGATCGTCACCCTGCTTATCGTCTTTGCCGCCATCTGGTTCGGGTTGCGCATCGCCCGCACCATTACCGAACCGGTTGACAAACTGGCGGCAGCCACCAAGCGCATTTCCGAAGGTGATTTCGATTTCACCATGGAAGAGTCTTCCGATGACGAAATCGGCCAGCTGGTCACCTCTTTCAACACCATGACCAGCAATATCAACACCAGCAACAAACAGCTGGCCGATACCCACGCGGCGCTTGAACAGAGCTCCCAGGTAGCCGAACAGCGAAGGCGCTACACCGAGATTATCCTGCAGAACGTCTCGGCCGGTGTGGTCTCCCTCGACGATCACGGCCGGATTACGACCATCAACAATTTCGCCGCCAAACTGTTGCGTATCGATCGTTCTAAATTTATTGGCTTGACCTATCGGGAAGCGCTGCCACGGGAATACACGCATATTCTGGACCGTTTCATCGAGGAATTGTACACTACCGGCAAAATGACCATTGAACAGCACCTGAAGGTCAGCATCAACCGTTTGCGGCTTTCCCTGCTGATCAACTTTACCCGCCTTGAGGATGATGAGGGGGTTCCCATAGGATTCGTCCTGGTTTTTGACGACCTCACCAAAATCGAGCGCATGCAGCGGATGGCCGCCTGGCGTGAGGTCGCCAGGCGTATCGCCCATGAGATAAAGAATCCGTTGACCCCGATTCAACTTTCCGCTCAGCGCCTGCGCAAGCGTTATCCCGAAATACTTCAGGAGGAGAATTCGGTCTTCGACCGCTGCACCGAAACCATCATCACCCAGGTCGAGGCTCTCAAGCAGCTGGTGAGCGAGTTTTCCCAATTCGCGAGAATGCCCAAAATCAACAAATCACCAGGGGATCTGGTTGCACTGGCAGCGGATACTTTGGTGCTCTACCAGGAAGCGCACAAACATATTGAATTCACACTGAAAGTTGAAGATGACATTCCGATCTTCGATTTCGATGGTGAACAGATCAAGCGCTGCCTCATCAACCTGCTCGACAACGGCGTTGCCGTTCTACCCAAGAGCGGCAAGATAGATGTGGAGCTGACGATCAACATGTTTGCCCAGTCGGTACTGCTCAAGGTCTTTGATGACGGACCTGGAATCAGCAAGGAGCACAAACTCAGATTGTTCGAGCCCTATTTTTCAACCAAGAAAACCGGCACCGGGCTGGGGCTCGCCATCGTCTCCACCATCATCAATGACCATGGCGGCTATATCAGGGTGCAGGACAACACGCCAAGCGGCTCTATTTTCACCATCGAATTGCCTCTGACCAACAGCAACGGCTACGCCCGGCATGGATCTGATTTTTCCTGACATCGATAGATAAATCCGACTCAGATTTCTCAAGCCCATGGATAAACCAATTCTCATAATCGATGATGAAGCGGGCATCCGGGAATCCCTATCCGGTATTCTAGAGGATGAGGGATTTCCCACCCTCACCGCTCCGACCGCCGAAGAGGGTTTGGAATTGTTAGAAACTGAAAATGTCGGACTGGCGCTTCTCGACATCTGGCTCGGCGACGGCATGGACGGCCTGACCGCCCTAACCCGCATCAAAGACCGCCTGGATATCCCGGTTATCATGATTTCCGGCCACGGTAATATTGAAACAGCCGTCCAGGCCATCCAGGAGGGAGCCTATGACTTCATTGAAAAGCCGCTCTCCTATGAAAAGGTCATTCTCTCAGTGGCAAATGGGCTGCGCTATGCCCGTCTCGAGCAGGAAAACCGACTGCTGCGTGAACGTTCGGTCAAGAAAGCGAAACTCACCGGCGAATCAGAAATAATCGCCTCGTTGCGCCAGCAGATCGAAATGGTCGCCCCGACTGACGCCTGGGTACTTATCACCGGGGAACATGGCACCGGCAAGGAACTGGTGGCCCAGGCCATTCACCGGCTTTCTACCAGTGCCGCTCAACCGATGATAGAGGTAAATTGCGCAGCAATTCCTGAAGAGTTGATCGAATCCGAACTGTTCGGTCACGTAAAGGGGTCGTTCACCGGGGCCCATTCCAACAAGCGGGGTAAATTCGACCTGGCCAACGGCGGCATCCTCTTCCTCGATGAAATCAGCGACATGAGCCTGAAAACCCAGGCCAAAATCCTGCGCATTCTCCAGGAACAGAAATTCGAACGGGTCGGAGGCAGTCGGACCATAAAGGTCAATGTCAGGGTGCTGGCCGCCACCAACAAGAATCTTGAAGAGGAAATCGAAAAGGGCAGTTTCAGGGCCGACCTTTACTATCGCCTCAATGTTGTCCCTATTCACGTGCCCCGTCTGGCTGAGCGGACAGAGGATATTCCTGAGCTCGTGGCCGAACTGATGCTGCGGGTAAAAGAAAAAGGTCTGGTACCCAAAAATTTGACTTCAGAAGCTCTGCAGGAAATGAAGAATCATCATTGGCCCGGCAACGTTCGCGAACTCAGAAACTTCGTAGAACGCCTTGCCATCATGTGTCCCGAGCAAACGGTCGAGGCCGATACGATCAGGAGATTTCTCGACCATCCTGCAGGGCCGGCCCGGAGTAGCTTGCGGACACCTTTTTCGACACACGATTTCAAAGAAGCCCGGCGACTTTTCGAGCGTGAGTACCTGCAGCAAAAACTCGAGGAGAACCAAGGCAACATTACCAGAACTGCGGAAATGGTGGGTCTGGAACGCAGCCACCTGCACAAGAAACTCAAGAGTCTTGACATAATCAACTGAGCCGGGGTCTCACCGCCTCGGCAGCATAGGAGATACATTATGGTCTTTCCCGAATATCGCCCCCGCCGGATGCGGCGCAACGAAGCATTGCGAAGCCTGATCCGCGAAACCACTCTGTCGGCCGCTCAACTCGTCTATCCACTTTTCGTGGTACCCGGGAAAAAAGTGAAGAAAGAGGTGTCCTCGATGCCGGGCGTGCATCAGATCAGCGTCGATCAACTTGCCAATGAGGCCAAGGAATTACAAGCGCTGGGCGTCAACTCGGTGATCCTCTTCGGCATTCCCGATAAGAAAGATGGTGTCGGCTCGGGGGCCCACGACAAGGACGGTATCGTCCAGCGGGCGATCAGGGAGTTGAAAAACAAGGCACCAGAGCTGCTGGTGGTCACTGACGTCTGTTTATGCGAATACACCGATCATGGGCACTGCGGATTTCTGGTGAACAACGAAGTGGACAACGACACTACTTTGGAGATTCTGGCCAAAACCGCGCTTTCGCATGCCAAGGCCGGTGCTGACATTGTCGCCCCTTCGGACATGATGGATGGCCGGGTCGCGGAGATCCGGGCAACCCTGGATGAGAACAGTTTCGAGATGGTGCCGATCATGTCCTATGCAGTCAAATATGCGTCGGCGTTCTACGGTCCTTTCCGTGATGCTGCTGAATCGGCCCCCCAATTTGGCGACCGTCGAGCCTATCAGATGGATCCCGCCAACAGCCGGGAGGCAGTGCGGGAGGCGACACTCGACGTCGATGAGGGGGCAGACCTGCTCATGGTCAAACCGGCCCTGGCCTATCTCGACATCATCGCCAGGATCAAAGAGGAATTCGACCTGCCGCTGGCCGCCTATCATGTCAGTGGCGAGTATGCGATGATCAAGGCGGCCGAGGCCAGAGGCTGGATAGACGGAGAACGGGTGATGCAGGAGACGCTGCTGTCGATAAAGCGGGCCGGGGCTGATATAATCATCACCTATTTTGCCAAGGATATGGCCAGATTATTACTGAAGTGAATTATCAGAACATCAATTTATAAAATTGTTATTCTGATTTTAATTGAGATTATATTTCAAAATCTTCGTTCTACTGCAGGGCACACCATACTTATCTTGCCCTTGGACAAGATAAGTAGTGTGTGCCGATCTATTTATTTCCGTTTATTTCTTAAAAACCACACCAGCCCTACCACCAGACCGCCTGCTCCATCTGCCACCAGATCAAGAAACTCGGAGCTGCGCCCAGGTACAAAGCTCTGGTGATACTCATCGCTGAGACCGAACAGCAGGGGCACGAGAATTGCTGCCGCGAACACCAGCCCCCTCCTGCTGCGCCTGGACTCGGACGAAAAACTGAAGATCACGGTGGCGCTGAGCACCCCGTAGGCAATCATGTGGACCAGCTTGTCGGCCCCGGGAAATATCGGGAGATCGAGAGTATTGCCCGGCTGATGGGAGAGAAAAAAAATTGTCCCCATGCAGAGCAGCATGGGGACGACTCTAAGGTAAGCTGACACGGTGATTGATTCTTATGATGAGGGGACGCTATTTAACTGCGTCCCCATATTCTTGGATTCTCCACCAGCCGGCTCTGCGTTCCCTCTTCCGGTGTGGTCAGACAGTGTGCAGGACGAGGAGAATTCAGAAAGGCTGTACATCATAGTATGTCTTTCTAAAAAGCGACGAATCCACGCATCCAGTATCGCCGCGCCCTACCCTATGTGTATTTCCGAAAGCATCTCCTGCGGGATCTTCTTTCGAATCCGTTTTATGGAAGCCGAAACTTCCTTCACCGGACAATCCTCCATCACCATTTCACTTTTATCGCCGTAGGCGGTGAGAACCATCTGCCTGTCTTTCACCTTGTAGGTATGGCTCCACTCGATTTCGATGGTTTCGGGATTTTCATCGATGGGTACGGGCAGTTGCTCCGCATCCCTGGCCAGTTGTACGCAGTCGGACTGCGTTACTTCGAAGAGCCAGCTGTTGCCCTGCAAGGTGGAGAGCAGCACAAAGACCCCCAGTTCCTGGATCTGTTTCTGCTTCTGCCTGGCAGCCGCAACGCTCTTTTCAACCGCCTCCATCAGGGAAATCCTGAGCTGCTCCTCTGGTGTTGAGGGACGCTTCTCCACCTGGGGATTGCGGGCGCAGCAATGCTTGTATTTCTTGCCGCTGCCGCAGGGGCACCGTTCGTTTCTGCCTATTTTGGCCATTGTCGCAGTCCTTGGGTGTAGTCTTTTTGCGAAGCCCCTAGGCACATTTCGAATAACCGCATGCTTTGCAGGTTTCGCACCCTTCTTCAAACACCAGATTGCCGGCGCACTCCGGACAGGTATCGGCAAAGCCGTGCTGGGTGCCGGCCATGAACGACTTGAACAGCTTGCTGAGCTGGGCCGGCAGGTCGAGCATATGGCCGCTGGAACGATCCAGCTGCTTGATGATCTCGTTCATCGCGACATCGAACCTCAAGGCCAGGGAAACCAGTCGACAGGTGGTGGTCCACATGGTCGACTTGTCCTTGAGATCGACGCGGTTGTCGAACGGGAATTTGGCGAACACCTCCATGGGCTGCTCATTCTCGTCGAAGCAGACAATGATGTAGACCGATTTTCCATCCTGGTCCTTGACCCGGTAACGCTTGGCACTGAGGACGTCGGGCAGGGTTCGTTTGCCGTTGCTGGAGACCACGGCCGTCTGTTCCTCACCACCGGACTGCTCCGAGCGCTCCTTGGTGTTGAGCACCTGGGAGTCACGGGAACCGTCGCGGTACACGGTCAAACCTTTGCACCCCAGATTGTAGCCAAGCAAATAGGAGCGCCGAACATCTTCGCGGTTGGCGGTGGACGGCAGATTGATGGTTTTCGAGATCGAGCTGTCCACCCCGCTCTGCTGGAGGATGCCCTGCATTTTGATATGATCGTCGGGGCTGATGTCCTGGGCGGTTCTGAATATCTCCTGCCACTTCTGCGGGATTTCGGGATGACCGATCACCGTGCCGCTGTCCGCCACCTTATCCATCAATTCCCTGGAGTAGAAACCTTCGTCTTTGGCCACTTTCTCGAAATACTTATTAACCAGAATCAATCGGTCATCGTCCATCACGTGCTTGATCATGACGATGGAAAAGTAGGGTTCGCAGCCCGAAGCGCAATCGGCGATCATCGACACCGTACCGGTGGGCTGAATCGAGGTCAGGGCGGCGTTCCGCCTCGGTTCGTAGGTAGCAGTCTCTTTGTCGAAGGCGGGAAACGGCCCCTTTTTCTTGGCAATCTTGATCGACTCGTCTTCGGCGATATCGCGGATGAAATTCATTACCTCCGAAGACTGCTGGCGACCTTCATCGCTGGCATAGGGGATGCCGAGCTGGATCAGCATATCGTGCAGCCCCATGATGCCCAGACCGATTTTTCTCGTCTTCAGGGTCATTTCCTCGATTTCGGGGATGGGGAAACGATTGCAGTCGATGACATTGTCGAGGAAAATTGTTGCCGTGCGCACCGTGTGCTCGAGCCTGCGGTAATCTACCTCACCGTCCTTGACGAACATTGCCAGGTTCACGGAACCGAGATTGCAGCTCTCGTAGGGCAACAGCCACTGCTCGCCGCAGGGGTTGGTGGCCTCGAAAGAGCCCAGGTGGGGCGTCGGATTGCCTTTGTTGGCGGCATCGATAAAGAGCACGCCCGGTTCACCATTGAGCCAGGCCAGATCGACGATCTGGTCGAATACCTCCCTGGCCTTCAGCTCCCTTACCGGTTCTCCAGTGGACGGTTCGATGAGTTCATAAGTCCCGTCAACCTCCAGAGCCTGCATGAACACATCCGA
>CBFCWR010000016.1:0-18063 GCA_965601575.1 uncultured Desulfofustis sp.
CCTCCACGACCTAACAACTGGCTATAATAAAAAAAAAGGCCGTATTCTCCAAAAGGAAAATGCGGCCTTTTCAATCCGGTTGGGAAATTAGACAAATATCACATGGGTACGATCAGTTTGTTGGTTTCCTCATTCCAGGTAACCACCAGGTACCAGATCAGCATGGCCAGACCGATTAACAGCAGGGTCGGACCATAGCCCATGACCTCCGGCATGTAGACATAACTGCCAAGAACGCCATCTGCCTCGAATTCATAATCACGGAACCAGGAGGTCATGATGGACGAGGCTATGCCGAAAAACGGCACCACAATCATCAGCTTGACCTGCCCTTCCCCTACTCGCCAGAGAGTGCCCGAACCGCAGCCGCCGGCGAACATGGCGCCAAGGCCGAAGATGAAACCGCCGACCACGCCGCCCCAGCCGAAAGTGCCGCGAATATAATTGATCGGCGCCAGCACCGATTCGCCCTCGACACGGTAAGGCACCTCGTATTTAAGGATCGCCGCGCCGATGGCCACCACCAAGATGGAGAGCATTACCGATCTGGCCATGGTGGTGTCACCGGTCATATGCGGTTCGCGAAACCCCTGGACCATGCACCAGCGACCTCGCTGCATGGCGTAACCAAGTGCCGCGGCTATCAGAATCAGACCACTCATGGAAGCCAGATAATCGCTGTCCTCGTTGCCCGAAAACGCATAGGCCGCGTAAAGCAGGAACAGAGTTGCGGCAGCCCCGAGCAGATACACAAGCGGCATCGGGAAATTGATGGTTTTGGCGCCGCCGTCTCCCCAGCTGATGTGCTCCATTTCGAGGTAGAGAAGTTTCAGCCCAAGCACGACACCGAACACCAGGCCGAACATCATGGCAAAGCCGTTGGCGCCCAGGTTGCCGATGGCATTGTAAAAGCCGCCCACGTTGCAGCCGCCGGCCAGGGTTGCACCAATACCCATCAGGATACCGGCGATAACAGCCTTGACCATCTCCCGGTGGGGCGGTATACGCAGTGCGAACTCCTTGCCAACGCAGGCCGAGACAAAGGCACCGAGTACAAATCCTACACCGATTACCGAGCCTGTATTGGCCATGATGGCGCGCGGGGCCTCTTCGTAATAAGCAAAAAACCCTGCCTCGGTACCCAGTACCGAGGTAATCGAGTACATGATCCAGTCACCCCAGTTGCGTATCGCACCAACCGCACCCCAGGGTCTCCACCAGGCCATAATCATCACCGAAAAGAACCCGACCACCAATCCGGTCACGGTGGCATTCCACTCCGTTTCACAGAAGACCTTCCACAGACCTTTGGCCTTTTCCGCCATCACACTCTGTTCGCTCATTGATTCCTCCTGAAAATTCATACCTTGTGAGAAATTTTAATCCCCTTGCTTTACCTTTGCTTTCGCTTTTTGTCAATAGTGCGACAACGTAGCACATAATTGTTTTTACGTTGTTATTCTTCCCTCCGTTTTGGTTTGACATACCAATTAATTGTGCTAAAAACTAGTTTAGATGTGGTACCTTGACAGGGTTCTGCTTTTTACTTCGCAAGAGGGAGTAAATACAAGAACATGAGACCCGATTCAGATGAATCATGAAACATTATCAGGAGGATTGAGATGAGTGATGTAAAACAAGTAGCAGCAGACGTTGTAGCCGATTCCGTTCTAGACGCCAAAGGATTGAGCTGCCCGATGCCGCTTCTTCGCACCAAGAAAGAAATCGGTAAATTGAAAAGCGGTGAAGTACTACAGGTCGACGGCACCGATCCGGGTTCGCGAAACGATATCCCGGGCTGGTGTGATCGTGCCGGTCACGAATATCTTGGTGAAAAGGAAGAAAGTGGCTTCTTCAGCTTCTTTATCAAGAAGGGCTAAGCCGAGCTGATTCTTTTCAGTAATTACCTGACCCCTGGTGCTCTCTCTTGCCAGGGGTCCTCTTTTAGCGGTCGTCCACGCCCTTGTGGATAATGAGGCAGAAGATGGCAAAAAGTCTTGGTATTTTCGTAACCAACCCCGACAATTTCGCCCATGTCATGGGCATCACCAAAGCAGCCAAGGCGAAAGGCTCCAAGGTCAAGGTGTTCTTTACCTGGACGGCAACTCACAATGCCAAAGACCCAGCCTTTCCGGAGCTTTGTGACCTGGCCGATGAGGTGGCAATCTGTGTCGACAGCTATAAAAAGCAGGGATACGATACCGAAGATATTCCCCAGGGTCTCGACGCCAAGGATATGGCAACCCAGGCGCAGCACGGGATCATAATCGAAGATTACGACTGTTACATCAGCTTATAAGGGGGATATCATGGAATATAAGAAATGTTTGTTCATGTACAGGCACAAAGACTACGTTGTTGACGGCATGCGCTCCGCCCTGGGTCTTGCGGTGGAAAATATGTATTCCTACGGGGTCGTCATGGATGAAGAGATGGAAAAACTTGACGAGCATAACATGGAAAGCTTGGAAATGCTCAGGGACATGGAGGGAGAGATTTATTCAACCGTGCCTGCCAATGTCGAGAAAAACGAACTCGAGTCAATCGATATAGAAGAACTTGGCGAAAAACTCAGGGACATGGACATCATCGTTCCCTACGGATTGAAATAAGGAGGGATCATGAAAGTATTAAACGTATATCGTTCCGAGCCCGACGAGACGGTCAAGAAACTGGTTGAAATTGTAACCAGAGACAGAGACAGCGATTCTTTCGACCTTTATGGCGGCAGCCCTGACTACGACGCACTGGTAGACAAGATTTTCGACGCGGACCAGACTATCTGCTGGTGGTAATTACACATCCCCCGGTTCGGCCGGGGGATTTTTTTTTCCCGTCAAACACTCCATAACCGCATTGTGAAGCACAGGTCTCGCTTCTCTAATGCCTTCCATATCTTCACCCTTTCTCGTTCGATTGGTCAGCAAAGAGATGATTATCTGCTTCTCCACATCTATCCAGAACGACACCCCGGTAAATCCCAGGTGACCGATACTCTTATCTGAAAAATGAATTCCGCTGCTCGAACCGGATGCTGACGGTAGACTGAACCCACAACTCCAATCGGAGTTTCCCACCCTGTTTGCAGCCCTTTTAAAGGTTGTCGGGGACACTGGAAGATTATTTTTCCGGCGATGATAGAGATCCAGAAATTGCTCACAAAGCTCAAGTACACCTTCAGAGGAACCGAACAAACCCGCATGTCCGCCAACCCCGCCTAAGGCTCTGCAGTTATCGTCGTGTACCAGGCCTGTTAACAACCTCTTGCTCCACGAACAATGACCTGTGGCTACCACGCCTTTGGTTTCTTTCAGTGGACCAAAACAGAGCTTTTCTCCAAGGCCCGCCGGACCGGCAATGAATAAATTCCAATATTCATCAAGGTCAAGACCTGATTTAACCCTTACCACATTACCTAACAATAAATACCCCACATCGCTGTAGATATGCCTGCTTTGGGTGGTATATTCAAGCTGGTGGCCTAAAATTTCGTTCAGAAGCCACTCGTTTTTCCTTTCATCTTCAATATCCTTGAGAAGTTTCCAGAAATTTCTGTGGGCGCTAAACCCTGAACAATGACTCAGCAGCGTATGCAGTTCGACCCGTTTGAAGGACTCATCCAGCGGTCTTTCAAGCAGGGACTCAAGTGGTTCGTTCCAGGAAATCTTACCTCCATCAATGAGGTGGAGTATTGATGGCACGGTTACCAGCGGCTTGGTAAGTGAAGCGAGATCAAATATCGTTTTCTTATCAACCTGATCCTCGTCGTTTTCACCGCCTGCACCAATGTTGATAAAGCACGCTCTATAGCCGTTATTTTGATGAACTGCGACAGCCACGCTTGCTGCCGAAAATACGCCTTGTCTCAAGTATTTTTGAAGATGTTTTGTTACCTCTTGATGAAGATGGTCAAGTCCCTGTTCATACATCTTTTTCAAACCATTATTTTATTGAATTTTCCGCTCATTTTTACTAGATTAAGAGCAGTTTTTAGACCCACTTAACCATCTATTATTATTATAAAAAAAATCTTACCAATTGGTCTTCCATTTTGTTTTCAACAATTGGTCAACATTGTCTTGTTAAATAGTTCTTCAAGAGCTGTTGATAACAGTGTTGATAACTGCTTTTACACAAAAAAGCGATCTTATCAAAAACCACCTTGTTGATAACTTATTTAACCATTTAGGGGAGTTATTCTCTTATTCAACATATCAGCACTGTTAATAACAATAATAACTACTTAATTATACTAAAGAAGGGTAGAAACCATGAGCCTAAAATGCAATGTTCAGAGAAACGATCTCATTGAAGGACTGAGCAGTCTGCAGAACATCACCAGTAAAAGAGGAACGCTCGCTGTCCTGTCAAATATTCTCATCGAAGCAACCAGTAATGGACTGGTCCTGACCGGTACCGATCTGGAAGTAGGGTTAAGGCTTTTTGTTCCTGCTGAGGTGGAGTCCATAGGTTCTTTGACGCTGCCGTCTAAAAAAATATTTGAAATAGTCAGAGAGTCTGGTTCCGAAGACATCGCTCTGGAGGAGACTACCAACAGCTGGGTAAAGATCACAGCCGGGGCCAGCACCTATAACCTGGCCGGAATAGGAAGCGAAGAATTTCCCGCATTTCCCGAGTTCGACGAAGACAGCTTTACCTCGTTCGAAGCTTTTATCTTCTTGGATTTAATTGATAAAGTGATTTTTTCCATAGCGGGTGAACAGGAAAATATCTACTCTTTGACCTCGGTTCTGCTGGAAAAAGAAAAGCGCGACGATGTCTCATATCTGAAGATGATTAGTTCCGATGGGCATCGGCTTTCCATCATGGAGAAAGATGTTGCCATCGATGTCGACAACTTCCATCTCAACGATGTGACGCTGATTCCCAAAAAAGGAATCCAGGAACTCCGAAAATTCTGTGAGAACAGGGATACCATAGACCTTTCTTTTGAAAAGAAACAGATGGTGGTAAGAGATGGCGACGCGGTCATGGTAATCCGTCTCAAGCAAGGGGAATTCCCGCAATATCAAGCTATTGTTAATTCAGTCACCCTTGATAACTGCATAAAAATTAATAGAGTACCGTTCCTGGAATCGCTCAAGAGGATAAACCTCTTCACCGAAGATGTGTTTCACACCATCCAACTGCAGCTCGAGGGACAGAAGATGGTGTTGACGTCTCAGAATGCTGATCTGGGAAATGCCAAAGATGAACAAAAAATAGATTATACGGGTGCAGCACTGACGCTTGGCTTCAATTGCCGATATTTCATAGAAACTCTGCAGGTTATGGAATGTGAGACAGTTGAGGCATATATAAGTTCGGAGAACAGCCCTTGTCTGATGAAATCCAATGATGACAAAGGATTTACCAGTATCGTCATGCCCATGCAATTATAGAGGATGGTTCGAACTATTATTATTTCGCTTAATTTTTGAGCTACTCATGAAAAAAATTTCCTCCTGCCATCATCACGTAAGGTTTTGGTAAAAATTCCCCACGAGCTCTGATCTTGAACGAAACGTCCGATTTTTTGATTGCCTGAAGGCATTAACTACTAAAAAAGGAAAACAGCGTGACAGAAGAACAACAATATGATGCCGACCAGATAAAGGTACTGGACGGTCTCGAGGCCGTTCGCAAACGGCCGTCGATGTATATAGGCAACACTGCGGTCGAGGGGCTCCATCATTTGGTCTGGGAAGTTGTCGACAACAGTATAGACGAAGCTCTTGCAGGTTATTGTCAGAGAATCCGGGTCACTATTCATGAAGACAATTCAGTCACTGTCGAAGATGACGGTCGAGGAATACCCGTCGACATTCATCCATCCGAGAATGTTCCTGCACTGGAACTGGTGATGACTACGCTTCATGCCGGCGGAAAATTTGATCACTCCACCTACAAAGTTTCCGGTGGATTGCATGGCGTAGGTGTTTCCGTGGTAAATGCTCTCTCCATTGAGGCAACGGCGGAAGTGCGGCGCGACGGCAATAAATACCGCCAGACCTATCGCTATGGAGAAAAGGCCAGCGAACTTGAGGTAATTGGCAGTACCGAAAAAACAGGAACGACGATCACCTTCAAAGCCGATCCTGGTATTTTCACCGAGATCACGGTCTACGATTACGAAACGATAAAAAACAGACTGCGGGAGCTCTCGTTTTTGAATAAGGACGTACGCATCCATCTCAAAGATGAGCGCAGCGGTGAAAGGGACAAGTTTCATGCGTCCGGCGGGGTGGTGTCCTTTGTGGAATGGCTCAACAGAAACAGAACGCCTGTTTTCAACGAACCCATTTATCTAGGCGGGGAGAAAGATGAGGTTCAGGTAGGAATAGCTTTTCAGTATTTCGACGGCTACTCTGAGCGACTATTCTCTTTTGTCAATAATATCAACACCAAGGAAGGCGGAACTCACGTAGCCGGTTTCAGGGCCGCACTTACCAAGTGTATTAACCGCTACGCCAGTGATGACATAATCCCCAAAAACCTCCGGGAAAAGATGGGGGGAGACGATGTGCGCGAGGGGCTTACCTGCGTTATATCCGCCCATGTCCCAAACCCCCAGTTCGAGGGTCAAACCAAAACCAAACTTGGAAATTCCGAGGTAAAATCGATAGTAGAGTCAATCTGCAACGAGAAACTGACCATCTTTCTCGAGCAGAATCCTCAGATTGCCAAACGAATTCTCACCAAGGTAGTCGAGGCGGCCAGAGCAAGAGAGGCGGCTAAAAAAGCAAGAGATTTATCCCGGAAAAAAGGTTCGACCAGCCTGTTAATGGCTGGAAAACTGGCCGAGTGCCAGGAAAAAGATCCCAGCAAGCGAGAGATTTTCATTGTCGAGGGCGACTCGGCGGGCGGCTCCGCAAAGCAGGGGCGTGATCGAGCTGTCCAGGCCATCCTGCCGCTGCGCGGTAAAATAATGAACGTCGAGAAAGCGCGTTTCGACAAAATCTTGAGCAGTGAGGAAATAAAGCAGCTGATAGCCGCCCTGGGCTGCGGCATCGGCAAAGATGAATTCGACCTGGAGAGTCTTCGCTATCACAAGATCATCATTATGACAGATGCCGACGTGGACGGGGCCCACATACGCACCCTCCTGCTGACCTTTCTCTATCGACAGATGCTTCCGCTTCTCCAGGGAGGTTATGTCTATATCGGACAACCCCCGCTTTACCGTCTTGGCAGGGGGAAAAAAGAGACGTATTTCCTCGATGACGACGAACTCAACAACTTTCTTTTCACCCAGGCCAGTCAAAAGATAAGGGTCATTGCCAATGCCCTGGATGGAAAAGTTATCGAAGGAGAGCAACTGGTGGGCGTACTGCAGAACCTCTCCGTGTATCAACGCATCGTCTCTTTCCTGGAGCGCATGAACGTGTGGGAATCACTGCTTTATTTTCTGCTGGAAAAAAACATTCGCAAAGCTGATCAGTTTACCGAAAAAGAACTGGTTGAATCCCTGGTAGAGGAGCTTTCGGCCGATGATACAATGATAGTCGGCGCCGTCAGATCGTGCCGGTGGCGTGCGGATTGCTATGAAGTGGATGTGGCCGTCAAAGGTAAAGCCCAGATCTCCACCACCCTTGGTCCGCAGATTCCCTTGATCAACGAGTATCGCACGGCATTGAGACTTTTTCCACAGGTCAGGCAGTATCTGACAGGGACGTTTGCAATCGTCGACCTGAACGCTCCCGAACAGGAAGCTGAGATGACGGCTGAAAGCTGGGCCGACATGGTCCGGATGGTGCGCAGTGAATCTTTCAAAGGCAGCCATCTGCAGCGTTACAAGGGGTTGGGTGAAATGAACCCCGAGCAGCTTTGGGAGACGACAATGAACCCTGAAAACCGCACCTTGCTGCAGGTCGAGATAAACGATGCGGAGTCGGCCGATGAAATGTTCACCACCCTGATGGGCGACAAGGTGGAGCCCCGGCGAGAATTTATTCAGAATCATGCCCTGGAAGTTACCGAATTAGACATATAAGCGAGCACAGCAGAGACCATGACAACAACCTCGGAAACCGGAGTGCCGGAGGAGAAGTTCTCTTCTGTCTCCGTTGAAAAAGAACTGAAAAAATCCTACCTCGACTATGCCATGTCGGTCATCGTCGGCCGGGCCTTACCCGATGTGCGCGACGGCCTGAAACCGGTGCACCGCAGGGTGCTCTACGCGATGAGAGAGATAGGGGTATTTTACAACCGGCCCTATGTGAAGTCGGCACGAATAGTTGGTGACGTCATCGGTAAGTATCATCCACACGGTGACACTGCCGCCTATGACACCCTGGTTCGCCTGGCCCAGGGGTTTTCGATGCGCTACCCGCTGGTCGATGGCCAGGGCAACTTCGGGTCCATGGATGGCGATGCCCCGGCGGCCATGAGGTATACCGAAGCGAGGATGACCCGTATAGACCGGGAGATTGTCGCTGATCTCGACAAGGAGACGGTCGATTTCGTCCCCAACTACGACAATTCCCAGACCGAGCCCTCGGTGATGCCGAGCCGGGTTCCCAATTTGCTGGTCAACGGCTCCTCGGGCATTGCCGTCGGCATGGCGACAAATATTCCGCCGCACAACCTCAGCGAGGTGATAGACGGGCTGATCGGCCTGATTGACGATCCGAACATGACCGTGCACCAGCTCTTTTCGGTCATCCAGGGACCGGATTTCCCCACCGGAGGACTTATCTGCGGCCGGGCTGGTATTCGTGAGGCATACGAAACCGGTCGCGGCGTGGTGCTCATGCGTGCAAAAACAAGCATAGAGAAGTCCAAGGATGGCCGCAAGGAGTCCATTATCATCGAAGAAATTCCCTATCAGCAGAATAAGGCCATGCTTGTCGAGCGCATTGCGCAGCTGATCAAGGACAAGAAAATTTCAGCAATTTCAGAAATCCGGGACGAATCTGACCGGAGGGGTCTGCGGGTCGTCATGGAGCTCAAAAAGGACGAGATTGCCGAAGTGGTGATCAACCAGCTCTACAAGATGACCCCGATGCAGAAATCCTTCGGCATCATTTTCCTGGCAATAGTCAACAACAAGCCGGAGGTCCTCAACCTTAAACAGATCCTTGAGCACTTCATTCAGCACCGCAGGGTGGTGGTCTATCGCCGCACCGCCTTCGAGCTCAGAAAAGCCGAGGAGAGGGCACACATTCTCGAGGGCCTGATGATCGCCATCAACAACCTCGACGAGGTGGTCGAGCTGATCAAAGCGGCCAGCGATCCCGCTGAGGCCAAAGCGCAGCTCATGGCAAAATATGAGCTCACCGCGATACAGGCCCAGACGGTTCTCGATATGAGGCTGCAGCGGCTGACCGGTCTCGAAAGAGAAAAAATAGCCCGCGACTATGAGGAAATTGTCGCCGAAATAGAAAGGCTTAACGCTATTCTCAACGACGAACAGCTGGTGATGAACATCATCAAAGATGAATTTGTCGAGATCAAGGAGACTTACGGCGATGAGCGCAGGACAGAGATCATCGACGCGGCTGACGAGATCCTGCCCGAGGACCTGATTGCACCCGAAGATATGGCGGTTACCGTCACCCACAGCGGCTACATAAAGAGAAATCCACTCAGCCTGTACCGTTCTCAACACCGAGGCGGAAAAGGCGTCAAAGGGGTTACCAATATCGAGGAGGACTTCGTCTCCAACCTCTATGTGGCTTCGACCCTCGATACCTTCCTGTTCTTTACCAACTACGGGAAAGTCTTCTGGCGTAAGGTTTACCAACTGCCGCTGGTGGGCAGAACGGCGCGGGGCAAAGCGATCGTCAACCTGCTCGAGCTGACCGAAGGCGAAAAGGTGGCGGCCATCCTGCCGGTGACCGATTTTGAGGATGAACAAGGTACCAAAACGATCATGATGGTCACCAAATACGGGCGGGTTAAAAAGACCAGTCTCAAGGAGTTCAACCGGCCCCTGCGTAAAGGTAAACGAGCCCTGACCATCAACGAGGGCGACGAGATTATCACCGCCCATATGCTGCGCGGCAACGACACGGTGTTCATGATCTCGCGTGACGGTATGTCGATCAGATTCCACGAGTCCGACGTCAGGCCCATGGGGCGTATTGCCGCCGGTGTGAGGGGCATTAGATTAAAAGGCGACGATTTCGTTGTCGGCGCCAACGTGCTCAGGGAAGACAGTATCAAAACCGTGCTGGTGGTAACCGCCAACGGTTACGGCAAGCGCAGCCAGGCGGAAGATTACCGGATACAGCATCGGGGCGGCACAGGCATCATGGCGATTAAGAAGAGTGATCGCAACGGTGACGTGATCGGGGCCAAGGTCGTCAATGACGACTACGAGGCCATTCTGATTGCCGACAGCGGCAAGATGATTCGCATGCCCCTCGATACAGTGCGTGTCATCGGGCGCACAACCCAGGGGGTCAGATTGATCAACCTCGAGGAAAACGAGAAGGTGGTCGGCATGGATGTGGTTGAGGTCGACCCCAATGAAGATCTGGACAGCGACGAGCCCCTGGATGAATGATCAGCAGGCTGCGATAATCGGCGCCGGCTCATGGGGAACGGCGCTGGCTCTGTTGTTGGCGCACAAAGGGATCGAGACGCGTCTTTGGGGGCACCGATCGGAGCACATCAAATTACTTCAACAAGAAGGCGAAAACCGGGCTTATCTGCCCGGTTTTCACTTTCCAGCTACCCTTCACCCGGAAGAATCGTTGGAGGAAACGGTCGCCGGTGCCGGGGTGATTGTCATGGTGGTTCCTTCCCACGCCTACCGGCAGGTGTTTTCACGCGTGAGTGCGCTGGCCAGGGAAGGCGCTGTGTTCGTTTCGGCCACTAAGGGCATCGAGAACCAGAGTTTGAAAACCATGACCCAGGTAATGGGCGACTGTTTTCACCAAAGTGACAGCCCCCCTCCCCTGTGTGCGGTGCTCTCCGGTCCTTCCTTTGCGAAAGAAGTGGCTCAAAAGGTACCCACCGCCATTACCGTCGGCAGCGAGCGTGGCGACACGGCCCAGTTGCTCCAGAAGTTCTTTTCCACCGACTATTTCAGGGTCTATACGAGCTCAGATGTCATCGGCCTTGAAATCAGCGCCGCGTTGAAGAACATCATTGCCATCGCGGCGGGCATCTGCGACGGGCTCGCCTTCGGCTCGAACGCCCGGGCCGCATTGATTACCCGTGGCCTGGCTGAAATGACCAGGTTGGGGATCCGACTGGGAGCACGGCAGGAGACCTTTTTCGGGTTGAGCGGACTGGGCGATCTGGTTCTCACCTGTACCGGGGAGCTGAGCAGAAACCGCTATGTGGGGATAGAGCTCGGCAAAGGAAGACCGCTTGAGGCGATTCTCGACTCCATGAATATGGTTGCCGAGGGTATCAAGACAACCCAATCGGTCTATGACCTGGTCACCGGTCTCGGGGCTGATATGCCTATCCTGGAACAGGTGTATGAAGTACTTTACGAAGGGAAGGACTGCGGTAAGGCAGTACAAGATTTACTCAGCAGGGATCTCAAAGCTGAAAGCTTCTGATCAGCGGGACCAGTCGTTGTTCTCAAATTCACTGTGATCGGGCTGTTCCGGCATTTCCTCAATCGTTCTCTGTTCAAGCCACTTTAACACCTTGTCGAACTCGCCACTGAGTTCGCTGAGAACTTTGCCGCGGTGACTCACCTTGTTTTTTTCTTCCATGCTGATCTCGGCAAAGGTCTTGCCGTAAGGTTCGTAATAGAACAGCGGATCATAGCCGAAACCATTGCTGCCCCGCGGAGCATCGAGAATCGTGCCATCACAGGATGCTTCGTAGGTGAGCGCCGGGCCGGAAGGCACCGCTATGGAGAGCACACAGACAAAGGAGGCTTTTCGATTGCCCTGCCCTTCCATCTCGGCCAGCAGTTTGCGGCAGTTGTCCTGGTCGCTGGCATCCTCCCCCGCATAGCGGGCGGATCGCACTCCCGGGGCCCCGTTAAGCGCCTCGACAACCAGTCCCGAATCGTCAGCTATGGCCGGAATCCCTAACACCTTTGCGTAGTGGTGGGCTTTCTTGTAGGCATTCTCGTCAAAGGTAGAGCCATCCTCTATCACGCCCGGCAGCGGGCCGAAATCGCTGAGACTCTTCACTGTTACCGGAAATTCAGACAAAAACTGCCTGAATTCTCGCACCTTATTTTGATTGGTCGTGGCCAGTACCAGTAGCTTGAACATCGGATTTAAGCTTCCTCTTTATTTGTTTTTTCAGTCTGTTATCGTATCTTTCCTGTTCGCTGAAAAGGCAGCCGCAATAGCTCTGTCGATAGAGATTATAGGCCTTTGATTCATCTATCCCCTGCTGCCACCCTTTTCTGAAGTCATGGTACACAAAGGGGATAGATTGCGACTCCGAGGCATGGGCGGCCTGTTTCTTTATGAGATCGTGATTCTGGTAAGTGGAGTAGAGAAGCGTGGTGGAAAAGCCTCTATACCTCTGCTCTGCTGCCAGTCTTGCGACATTTCCCAGTCTCATCCGATAACAGATTTTACAGCGTTGATCTTCGTTGAACACCACCTCGCGCAGAAACATCTTCACGCCGTAGTCCCTGTCTATGATATAGCGGTAATTTCTCGAGTCAGCCAACTCTTTGAAGGAGTTGAGCCGCTTTTTAAACTCCCGGTAGGGATGAATATTGGGGTTGAAAAAGTAACAGGTGAAATCGGTTCCCTCCCCTTCCAGTACCTTTGCCGGGTAGACCAGGCAGGGGCCGCAACAGACATGGAGCAGAATAGACATCTCGTCAGATTTTGTACTTTTTCGGGTCGATGCCGTACTGGTGAATCTTGTAATTAATTATGCGCAGACTGGTGTCCAGAAAACCGGCTGTCTTGGTCTGGTTGCCATTGTTCTTTTTCAGCGCATCAATGATAAGTTCTTTCTCAAAATTTTCCACCGCAGTCGAAAAGGACAGCGGTTTATTGCTGGCTGATCCTTCGGAGACCTGCAGTGTCGGAGGCAGGTGAATTCCTTTAATGGCATCACCGTCACAGATCAGTACCGCCCGTTCCATACAATTCTGGAGTTCTCTGACGTTGCCGGGCCAGTGATATTGAATGAGCAGGTCGATCGCCGAGGTGGAAATCCGGTTGATCTGCTTCTTGTTTTCCCTGGCAAATTTTTCCAGGAAGAATTCGGCGAGCAGAAGAATATCGGTTCTGCGTTTTCGAAGCGGCGGCATGTAGATGGGAAATACATTGAGGCGGTAGTAGAGATCTTCACGGAAGGAACCGTTTGAAACGGCATCTTCGAGATCTTTGTTGGTGGCTGCGACAAGTCGGACGTCGCAGGAGATCGATTGGGTGGATCCGAGCCGCTGAAAGCTTCTCTCCTGAACGACGTTCAAAAGCTTGACCTGGACGGAGTGCGATATTTCACCGATTTCGTCAAGGAACAGGGTTCCGCCCTCGGCATGTTCAAATCGGCCAATTTTTCTTTCGTTGGCGCCAGTGAACGCACCTTTTTCATGACCAAAAAGCTCACTTTCCAGAAGCGTTTCGGGGAGTGCCGAACAATTCACCACGACGAACGGTTTATCCTTTCTCTTGCCGTTGTAGTGCAGGGCTTTGGCCACCAGAGTTTTGCCAGTCCCGGATTCTCCCCTGAGAAGTACCGTCGCGTTGGAGTCCACGACCCGGTGAACCATCTCAAAGACATCCTGCATACGACTCGAATTACCGATGATGTCGTTGATCCTGTTCTTTTCCGACAGTTCACGTTTGAGTTTAAGATTCTCGGTGCGCAGGTTCTCCTTTTCCCGGTTAACTATCTGAACCCGGCAGACAGTCTGAGCGACAATACTTGATAGCACGGTGAGAAACTGCAAGTCGTCGTTTGCCTGACTGCCAAAACCGTCCTCGTACATACGGTCAACACTGAGCGCCCCAATCACCTGTTTACCGTCTTTTATGGGAACACAGAGGAAAGAACGGTCCTTATCAGAGATATCTCCGCGGGATCTGGTCCGATTGAGAAAAAGCGGCTCTTCTGAGATATGAGGGACGATGATAGGTTCGCCGGAGGCGACCACTCGTCCGGTAATCCCCTCCCCTATTTTGTATTTGCCGCGCTTTCTTCCCTCGGCGGTGAGACCATGGGCAACCTCTATCTCGAGTTTACCGGTTATCGGGTTGACAATGGTCACCGTACCGTTCTCCATTTTCTTGTATTCGGAGAGTAGCGCCATTGCTTTTTCGAGACAATCGCTCAGTACAAACGACGAAGCCAGCTCTTTAGTAATTTCATAAAGACATGTTAAATCATGTAGTTGAGATTCTGTTTCTTGTTGGTCAATCATCGGTCTTCTAGTTAATCGAAAAGCAAAAATTTGCAAAAATGTTTTTAATGTTTTTTGTTGTGTTACAAATTTGTATTATACAATAGTGGTCCGGGTATGGCAATGACATAATATTGACAGATGATTTACGAGATGGTACAAGAAAAATCTTTCGGAGGGATGGCCGAGTGGTTTAAGGCGGCGGTCTTGAAAACCGTTGTACGAAAGTACCGTGGGTTCGAATCCTACTCCCTCCGCCAGAACCGATACGGAGAGATGACCGAGTTGGCCGATGGTGCTCGCCTGCTAAGCGAGTGTGGGGATAACACTCCACCGAGGGTTCGAATCCCTCTCTCTCCGCCACGAATACCCCACCTGGTTGAGTAGCTCAGCCAGGTTTTTATTTTGGCAACATAACGAAGCCACACTCTCCATTTTCATTATTGTACAAGGCTTTAATCAGGATACCTGATTCATCGCTGTTCGCACCTGAAATGCGCCACCTAACGCTGAGTTGGCCTGTTTTTAAAATCCCCACAACAACGAACGCTTAATCCATCCTTCGAGCCCACTGTCATGCTTGACATGGGCCCAGCCGTTCTGTTGTTTTATGGTTTTGAATACAACCCCATAATAGGCCTTACCAACAATCTTGTATTCCGTGCTCGGCCCGCTTCTGATGTTGACCTTTTTGTTCTGGTTTTTGTTAACTTTGACGATCATATGCCCGTTTCTTGAGGTAAGCTTCTGGTAGAGCCATCCGCTGTCACCTTCAAAGTCTTCGACTTTCAACCAGCCGCCCTTTTCCTCAAGAACTTTCAATGGAAAACCGCTGCCATACTTCCATTTAACGGAGTACTTGGTGCCTGGACCGGATCGAAGATTAACATTTTCGCCGACCACAGAGACCATTTTGGCAAGCGCCATTGAGGTGGAAAAGAGCAGTAAAATCAATAAAGCGATGGTGAAAAGAGATTTTTTAATCATAATATTTGGATGAATAGCTTGGTTGTCAGGTCGATTCTCCCCCTACGACCATTGAGATGATACGTTCGAGGTCATCGTAGGAGTAGTATTCAATCTCTATTTTTCCTCGGCTCCCCTTCTGGTTAATAATAACCTGGGAGCTGAGCCTGTTGGTCAACTGGTTTTCAAAGGACTTTTTAACAGACCTGGAAAATTCCTTTTCCTTAGTTCGACCCGGCGATTTGGTTGGAGAAACCTCTCTTGTATGCGTTTTTATCAGCTTCTCTGCCTGCCGGACCGACAATTGTTTGGCCACAATCTGGTCCCGAATTTCCTTCATGGTTGCAGGGCTTGCGAGAACCGCCAGCAAAGCTCGCGCGTGACCTTCAGAAAGGAGCCCTGATAACAAATCATCTTTAATGTAAGTGGGGAGCTGCAACAACCTCACCGAGTTGGCTACCGTTGAACGATTCTTCCCGACCTTCTGGGCCGCTTCTTCCTGGGTAAGTCCAAACTTGTCGATCAACTTACGATAGGCTTCGGCCTCTTCCAAAGGGTTGAGATCTGTTCTTTGAATATTTTCAATCAATGCGAATTCCAACAGTTCATCGTCATTACTTAGCTCGCGGACAACTACGGGAACCGTTTTCAACCCTGCCATCTTCGATGCGCGAAGCCGTCGTTCTCCTGCGATCAAGGTGAACTTTTTCTTTGACGATCTCGATACAATCAAGGGCTGGATTACCCCGTTCTCACGGATCGAATTAGCTAATTCGGTGAGCTCTTCCTGGTCGAACATCATCCTTGGTTGATGCTTGTTAGGAGTTATTTGGCTAATGCTGCATTCAAAAAAAGATTCTTCGGGGGATTGTTCTCCAAATAGAGCGCTGATCCCCTGGCCATCAAGCCCTGTTAATTTTGCCACTGTTTACACCTGTCGTTTGAGGAATTCAAGCGCAAGGGCTCGGTAGGCCTGGGCGCCGGTTGACCTGATGTCGTATTCCATTATGGTTTTACCATGGCTTGGGCTTTCGCTAAGCCGGACATTTCTCGGGATACGCGTAGCGAACACCTGATCGCCAAAATGATTATCGATCTCTGCCGCAACCTGATGGGATAAGCGGTTTCTTTTGTCAAACATTGTGAGGAGCAGTCCTTCGACATAAAGCTTTTTATTAAAGGATTGTTTCACCGATCGAATTGTGTTGATGAGTTGTGCCAGACCTTCCATGGCGTAATATTCACACTGCATCGGGATAAGAACCGAATTTGCAGCAGTAAGCGCATTTAGCGTGAGAAGTCCAAGAGAAGGAGGACAATCGATAATTATGTAATCAAATTCTTCAAGCAGAGGTTTGAGCGATTTTTTCAGAAATTTTTCCCTGCTTTTTTTATTGATCAGTTCCAGCTCCGCGGCCACCAAATCAATATTTGAAGGCAACACATAGAGTTTCTTGACATTGGTCGCTTGTACTACATTTCCTGCGTGGGCTTCTCCACAAAGCACTTGGTATAAGTGTTTGTTTCTGTCAGTGGGTTTTTTTCCAACACCACTTGACGCATTTCCCTGCGGGTCTGAGTCAACCAATAAGACCTTTTTTTTTCTCATGGCAAGTGCAGAGGAGAGGTTGACGGCCGTAGTCGTCTTGCCCACCCCACCCTTCTGGTTGGCAACGGCAATAACAGTTGAGATATTTCCCATTGTGATTTAACCTCTTCTCTGGCGATTAATTTACTTCTGGTCTTTATAAACCAGGTATAATCAAGGCTCAATATTTTTTTACACAAAGAGCTGTTAATTGAAACTTTACTACTTCGAATCCATGTTTCACGTGAAACAATAGCTGCGGTTCTTGTCGCATTAGGTTGAGATGAGATTTCTTGTAATCGGAAGTGGCATAGCAGGGCTCTCCTTCGCCCTGAGAGTTGCCGATCTCGGTGAAGTGGTGGTGGTAACCAAAAAGGGTATCGCCGACAGCGCCACCAATCTGGCCCAAGGTGGTATCGCGGCCGTGCTCGACCAGGAGAATGACTCTATTGCTTCCCATATCGCTGATACTCTAGACTCAGGGGCCGGGCTATGTGATTTTAAAATCGTTGAGGAAGTGGTCGCCAGGGGCTATGCAAGGATCAATGACTTGATAGCCTATGGGGTTGATTTTGTTCGAAATTCAGATGGCGGGGCGCTGAGTTTGGGGCGGGAAGGGGGCCATAGTCATAGGCGTGTGGCCCATGCCTATGATCTCACCGGTCGTGCCATTGAAATGACCCTACTGGATCAGGTGAAATCCAGCCCCTCAATCACTCTTCTCGAGGACCATATGGTGGTGGATCTCATTTTGTTATCCAATGGAGACCACACACGCTGTGGTGGCGCCCTGGTTATAAATAATGAAGATCGCATCATTAGATTCGAGGCTGAACAGACGGTGTTATGCACCGGCGGAACCGGAAAGGTGTATCTCTACACAAGCAATCCGGATATTGCCACAGGCGATGGGATTGCAGCTGCCTGCAGAGCCGGTGCCAAGGTAGCAAACATGGAATTTGTCCAATTCCATCCGACTTGTTTGTTTCACCCCCGGGCCAAGAACTTTCTTATCTCCGAGGCGGTGAGAGGTGAGGGCGCGTTTCTTCATAACCGCGAGGGTGAGCGGTTCATGAAGAAATATGACGACCGCCTCGAACTGGCTACCAGAGATATGGTCGCCCGTTCAATCGACCAAGAAATGAAAGAAAGCGGCGATGAGTGCGTATATCTTGATATAAGCCATAAAGACCCCGCTTTTATTCAGGCAAGATTTCCC
>CBFCWR010000017.1:0-18026 GCA_965601575.1 uncultured Desulfofustis sp.
CCTTCGCCAGGGAATACGGCGGCACCCTCGCCAACCGCTCCTTCGGCGGGGCGCAGGTTTCCAGGACATTCTATGCGAGGGGGCAGACGGGTCAGCAACTGCTGCTTGGCGCCTACAGCGCATTGGCCAGACAAGTCAACAGCGGCGGCGTCACCATGTACAACCGCCGTGAAATGATGGATGTGGTTGTCGTTGATGGCAAAGCCAGGGGCATTGTCGTCAGAAACATGATCACCGGCGCCATCGAATCCCACAGTGCCGACGCGGTTCTTCTCTGCACCGGCGGTTACGGCAATGCCTATTTCCTGTCCACCAACGCCATGGCCTCCAATGTCACCGCTGCCTGGCGGGCCTGCAAACGCGGGGCTGCATTTGCCAATCCGAGTTTTGTTCAGATCCATCCGACCTGTATACCGGTGCACGGCGACTACCAGTCCAAGCTTACCCTGATGAGTGAGAGCCTCAGAAACGATGGTCGGGTCTGGGTTCCCAAAAACAAGGATGACTCGAGACCACCGGCGCAAATACCGGAAGAAGACCGCGATTACTACCTGGAAAGTAAATATCCGAGTTTTGGTAATCTCGTTCCCCGCGATGTCGCTTCCAGAAACGCCAAAGAGCAGTGCGATCAGGGCAAAGGCGTCGGCTCCACCGGCCTGGCCGTCTACCTCGATTTTGGCGACGCCATCAAGCGTGATGGGGAAGACGTCATCCTCAGGAAGTACGGCAACCTCTTCCAGATGTATGAGAAAATCACCGATGCCGATCCCATGGTCGAACCGATGATGATCTACCCTGCGGTTCACTACACCATGGGCGGTCTCTGGGTTGACTATAATCTGATGACCACCATCCCCGGCCTGTTCGCCCTCGGTGAATGCAACTTCTCCGACCATGGCGCCAATCGGCTGGGAGCCAGTGCGCTTATGCAGGGTCTTGCCGATGGGTATTTCGTGATCAGTACCTCGATCGGTCACTATTTCGGCGCCGAGTCCATCAGTCCGGTGAGCAATTCGGATGCGGCCTTCAAAGAGGTCGAGAACGAAGTGGAGGAGCGTCTGCAGAAGCTGCTGCAGAACAGCAGTGGCGGACCGTCCGGCAAAGTTACGGTCGATGACGTACATAAAGAACTCGGCCGCCTGCTTTGGGATAATTGCGGTATGGCCCGCAATCAGCAGGGGTTGGAGCTTGCACTTGAAGAGCTGCCCAAAATCAAAGAAAAATTTTGGAATTCGGTTTATGTGCCGGGTGCTGCCGAAGACATCAACCAATCTCTTGAAAAGGCCGGACGGGTTGCCGACTTCATCGAATTTGGTGAATTCATGATCAGGGATGCACTGGCCCGGGAAGAATCCTGCGGCTGCCACCTGCGTGAAGAGAGTCAGACCGAGGAAAACGAGGCACTGAGAGACGATGACAACTACTCCCACGTCAGCGTATGGGAATACAAGGGTGACGATCAGCCACCGGAAATGCACAAGGAAACGCTGGTGTTCGAAAACGTGACCCCGTCCCAGAGAAGTTACAAGTAGCCTAAGAGGCCATGACATCCAGGAAATGAGATGATGAGTACCATTGACCTTACACTGAAAATATGGCGCCAGAAGAACAACGATGCGCTTGGTGAATTCGAGACCTATATCCTGAGGGATATTTCCACTGATATGTCTTTTCTGGAAATGATCGACGTGCTCAATGAGCAGTTGACCAGGGAAGGTAAAGAGCCGGTTGCTTTCGACCATGACTGCCGCGAGGGCATCTGCGGCGCGTGCGGCGCCGTGGTTGACGGAGTTGCCCACGGTCCCGATCGGGAGACGACTCTTTGCCAGCTGCATATGCGAAAATTCAAAAGCGGCGACACCATCGTCATCGAACCATTCAGATCCATTGCCTTTCCGATCAAGAAAGATCTGATGGTCGATCGTTCAGCCCTGGACCGCATCATTCAGGCGGGCGGGTACGTCTCGGTGAATACCGGTGGCACGGTAGACGGCAACTCCATCCCCATCGGTACCGAAACGGCAGAACTGGCAATGGATGCGGCATCCTGTATCGGCTGCGGAGCATGTGTCGCCAGCTGTCCCAACGGAGCGGCCATGCTTTTCACAGGTGCTAAAATCTCGCAGTTGAGCCTGCTGCCCCAGGGGCATCCCGAGCGCAAAGAGCGGGCCCGCTCCATGGTGACGCAAATGGATAAAGAGGGCTTTGGCTACTGCTCCAACGAAAAAGAATGCGAGTTGGTCTGTCCCAAGGGCATTTCAATCCGGAACATTGCCCGCATGAACCGCGAATTTCTCAAGAGTTTTCTGATTGGCGAATAACTCTTCTGCCCCAATCTGCAGTTGAGCCTGGTCTTCCACCGTTTGCGCGAGTGGATGACCAGGTTTTTTTTCGCCCCACCAGCGAAGTAGATTATGAAATACGATGTTGTTATCGTGGGAGGCGGTCCAGGCGGTCTGAGGTGTGCTGCGCTCTTGTCTGAACAGGGAGTTAAGGTTCTGCTGCTCGAGCGACAGAAACGCATCGGCAAAAAAGTGTGTGCTGGCGGCATCACCTGGGGAGGATTGATCAAATCGCTGCCCGAGAATCTGATCCAGAAGACCTTTACCTCCCAGAGAATTCGTACCAGGCATCAAGACTTCCAGATTGAGGCGACGCAACCGATGATCGCCACGGTCAACCGAGCCGAGCTGGGCTCATATATGGCTGAGCAGGCAATCGGGTATGGAGCAGAACTCAGAACCGGGAGCAGGGTTGTCGCCATCGACGCTGATCGCGTTCTCTTCACCGACGGTAACAAGAATCAGGAAGTGAGATACGATTTTCTTGTGGGCGCAGACGGTTCCAACTCCAAGGTGAGAAAATTTCTGGGACTCGATTCCCCCCCGCAGATAAATGGTATTGGCCTCCAATATCTGGTAGCCGAGGGCGGTCCGGAGATGAGGTGGAATTTTGATTACGATTTATTCAACAGCGGCTACAGTTGGATTTTTCCACATCGCTCCTGTGCTTCGGTCGGGTGCTATCTGGCGAACAACAGCATGACGCCACTGCAGCTCAAAAATAACCTGGACAGCTGGCTTGGTGATCAGGGAATCAGAACGGTCGGCTGCCGGTTTGAGGCTGACAAGATAAATGTGGACTATCGTGGGTGGCGGTTTGGTAATCGTTTTCTGGTAGGCGACGCGGCGGGGCTCGCTTCGCCACTGACCGGCGAGGGGATCAATCCGGCCTGGGTATCAGCCGAGGCTGCCGCATCAACGATCACCGACCCCGATTACTTTCCCGAAGATCTACACAGAGTGATAAAAAGGCATCATACGCATCGAACCATGAGCAGAACTGCCGGCCGGTCGTGGTTATTGTCTCAGCTGTTGTCCGAATTCAGCGCTCTGCTGCTGCGCGCCAAAATAATCGGGTTCGAAAAATTTGAAATGGCCTGAGAGACAACCCGGTAAACAGATCACCCCATGAAGAACATATCCCCATCACAAAGAAAACTGTTCAATGCCGGCTTCGTTATTCTTTGCGCCGGGTTACTTATCTTTCTCTACCTTGCCCCGGAGGAGACCACCTCTCCCCTGCCCTCCGATGACATTCACCAGGAATTTCATCAGATAGAGAGCAAAAAAGAAGCGGATAAGCTCTGCCTTGAGTGCCATAGTCAGGACGGGGATGCGCCGCTGCCCGAGGATCACCCCGATCCTTACAGGTGCCTGTTCTGCCACAAACGCTGAGCGAGGCCGAGATCAGCGCTCCATCAGCCCGCGGTTGACAATCTCGTAGACATCTCTGGAAAGATCTTTTTTCTCTTTTAACCTCTCCAGACTACCGACCATCAGGTCTTGTCTGGTCTTCTCGTAGCGTTTCCAGGAGATCAGTGGATTTGCCAGTCTGGCGGCAATCTGAGGGTTGAGGTCATCGAGTGTGAGTATCATATCCACGAGAAAATGGTATCCCCTGCCGCTGAGGTGATGGAAATGAACATGATTCTGGCAAAATGCGCCAACCAGCGCCCGAACCTTGTTGGGGTTTTTGATTGAAAACGCGGGGTGGTCAAGCAGTTGCGTCACCCTTTCAAAGGTGTCCTCTGCGCTGGAGAGCGCCTGCATGGCAAACCATTTGTCCATAACCAGGGGCTGCGCCTTCCATCTATGTTCAAAATGACCGAATAATTCATCACGTGCGGCAGTGTTCAAGTGAGCAATCACCGACAGTACACCTATCTGGTCGGTCATGTTGGTTGCATTATAATACTGGTTTTCGGTCATCTCGATCATCTCATTATCAACCTGGCGAGCACTCAGAAGATAGTCGAGACAGGTGTTTTTGAGACTTCTGGCACCAATGGCTTCGGGGCTGATGGAATAATCACTCGAGTTGGTTTTCAATTCATACATGCGAAGGAATTCATCTTTCAAACGGGCTGACAGCTCTTGTTTGACGAACGAGCGGACGCGATGAAGGCGATCGGGGTCCACCTTGTCGAGGGACAACGCCAGATAGGCTTCTTCAGGCAATTGCAGCGCCAATGAGATAAGGGTATCGTCTCCGGCGTCACTGGTCAGCAGCGATTTTGCCGCTTCCACATAGGCAGGGTCGATAACCAGTCTGTCTTGTTCGGCATCCTGGTCGACCAGGTCCGTTATAATTGACTGGCTAAGTGAGAAAGAGGCGTCCCAGCGGTTGAAGAGGTCACTGTCGGAAGCCATTTGCACCGTGGTGTTCTGCAAATCCCGCTCATACTCAACCTTAACCGGTGCAGAAAATGAGCGCAGCAGCGAGACCGAGGGATTGCCGGGTAAACCGGAAAACTTAAAGCTCTGCTCATTTTCGGTGAGTTCCAGGAGCAGCGACTTTCCACGCTTCTCATATTCTGTATCCAGAGCATCCACCATATCTTTGCCCTCAGGATCCATGAAACCAACCAGCACAGGCATGTGAAACGGCTGCTTCTCTGTTTGACCCGGTGTTTCGGGTGTGTGCTGTTTCAATGTAAGCGTAAGCTCACCATTTTCTGTCCAGAATTGGCCCATCTTGACAACGGGAGTACCTGCCTGGGAATACCATCGCCTGAACTGTTCGAGGTCGCGTCCGGAAGCATCGGCCATGGCAGCGACGAAATCATCGCAGGTGACCGCCTGACCGTCGTGTCGCTCAAAGTAGAGATCCATCCCCTTCCTGAAGAGCTCGGCGCCGATCAGGGTATGAATCATGCGCACCACTTCGGCACCTTTGTTGTAGACCGTGACCGTGTAAAAGTTGTTGATTTCCATGTAGGTGTCAGGCCGGACTGGATGAGCCATAGGTCCTTCATCCTCCCGGAACTGATACTGTCTCAAAATCCTGACATCTTTGATTCGCTGTACAGCTCGGGAGTTCATGTCGGCCGAGAACTCCTGGTCGCGGAACACGGTCAGGCCTTCCTTGAGACTCAATTGAAACCAGTCTCGGCAGGTCACCCGGTTACCGGTCCAATTATGAAAATACTCATGGGCAATGACTCCCTCGATATTGAGATAATCCTGGTCAGTCGCAGTTTCAGGCAGGGCCAGAACATATTTGGAGTTGAAGATATTGAGCCCCTTATTCTCCATGGCCCCCATATTGAAATCATCGACCGCGACAATCATGTAGCGATCCAGGTCGTACTCGAGACCGAACACCTCTTCATCCCATTTCATTGATTTTTTCAGGGATTTCATCGCGTGTTCGCAGGTCCCCTGATTCCTTGGTTCGGTGTAGATAAAAAGATCAACCTGCCGGCCTGAACGGGTGACAAAGTGATCCTGCTCGGCCACCAGCTCTCCTCCCACCAGGGCGAACAGATAACTTGGTTTGGGAAAAGGGTCACGCCATTGAGCAAAATGGAAGCCGTCGTCGAGTTGACCTTCCTCTACGAGATTACCGTTTGAAAGGAGTACAGGATATTTTTTTTGATCGGCCTCGATACGGGTGCTGAATCTGGCCAACACATCGGGGCGGTCAGGGTAATAGGTGATGCGCCTGAACCCTTCCGCCTCACACTGGGTGCAGAAGATTGATGATGAGAGATAAAGCCCGCTGAGGCTGGTGTTGGCTTCAGGATTTATTACAGTAACGATCTCGAGCTCAAACGCATCGGGGACGTGTACTATCTGCAGTTCCGTATCGGTCAGCACCATCCGGCCGCTATCGATCTCTTCATCGTCAATAGAAACCTTGATCAATTCGAGATTTTCTCCGTATAAAACCAAATCACTGTCGTTATTTTCTGTATTGGAGTTCCTGGTAATCTTTGATCGTGCGGTTACCCGGGTATGTTGCTCGCCAAGTCGAAATACAAGATCTATAGACTCAACCAGGAACGCGGGAGGCTGGTAGTCGTTTCTGTGGATAGCTGCAAAGGTTGGCTCGTTCACGGTTTCCTCGTAGTTAACATCGATTTGATCTATTGATTCACATTGTTGACATCAAGATTGAGTCAATTATACTTGACTCCTTATTTGCTAATCGGTTGCCGATATCTGTAATCATCATAATAAGTTTTTCGAGGGCCCATGGGCTTTGCCGGGTTCAACCACTAGGAAAGGTCGAAAATATGATCACCATTAACGAACACTACAATAAACTGCAGGCCTCTTACCTGTTTTCCGATATTGCCAAAAGAGTGGCCAGATACCAGGAAGAAAACCCCGATAAAACGATCATCAAGCTTGGAATCGGCGACGTCACCAAGCCCCTCCCGCCTGCCTGCATTGAGGCCTTTCACCAGGCGGTTGATGAAATGGCCCACGAGGAAGGTTTTCGCGGTTACGGTCCTGAACAGGGCTATGGATTTTTACGGGAGGCCATTGCTGAAAATGATTTCAGGGCCAGGGGGGCGGCTATCGGCAGCGATGAAATATTTATCTCCGACGGAGCCAAATGCGACACCGGCAACTTCCAGGAGCTTTTCAGCCCGGATATCGTGATTGCCATACCCGACCCGGTCTACCCGGTCTACCTCGATACCAACGTCATGGCGGGACGAACCGGATCTTTTGCCGAAGGGCGCTATCAAGGGGTCGTATATCTCGAGTCCACCCGGGAAAATAATTTCGTTCCCTCACTGCCGTCCCAGCCGGTGGATCTGATCTATCTCTGTTTTCCGAACAATCCCACCGGCTCGACAATCAGCAAAGAAGAATTACAGACCTGGGTGGAGTACGCCCGTCACAATAAGGCGCTCATCCTTTTTGATGCGGCCTACGAGGCC
This sequence comes from uncultured Desulfofustis sp., assembly GCA_965601575.1. Lineage (GTDB taxonomy): Bacteria > Desulfobacterota > Desulfobulbia > Desulfobulbales > Desulfocapsaceae > JABDQA01. The sequence continues at coordinate 7,238 of CBFCWR010000017.1, forward strand.
TTTATCAAAGACGATTCACTGCCCAAGACTATTTATGAAATCGAAGGTGCCGAGGAAGTGGCGGTGGAGTTCAGAAGCTTCTCCAAAAGCGGCGGCTTCACCGGAACCCGCTGTGCCTACACGGTGGTCCCCAAGGCCTGCATCGCCTACACCGCTGCCGGCACGCCCCAATCCCTGCATGGCTTGTGGAACCGCAGGCATAGTACCAAGTTTAACGGCGTTTCATATCCAGTTCAGAGAGCCGCAGAGGCGCTGTACAGTGCCGAAGGGAAACAGCAGTCTCAGCAACTGGTTGAGTATTACATGAAAAATGCCGAGCTGATCCGCAATTCCATGTCCGATCTCGGCTTTACCTGTGTCGGCGGAGACAATTCACCCTATATCTGGATTGAAGGCCAGTTGGACTCCTGGCAGTTTTTCGATCTGCTGCTCGACAAGGCAGGAGTCGTCTGCACGCCGGGGGCCGGGTTTGGCAAATGCGGCGAGGGCTTTATACGTCTTTCAGCCTTCAACTCGTTTGAAAATGTCAGCGCGGCGATGACACGAATCAAAGATGCCCTGGCGTAGTATTCGGCATGCAGGTGAGATAACTGAGAAGATAGAACTCAGGGAGCCGGAAGATTGAGATCGGCGGAACCGTCTAATCGGCCAGAACCGCAGGTTTGAAACTGATGCGCTCTTTCTTGCCCTGTATCTCGGTCACTTCGAGCACCCGGGCATGCTCCATCAGCCAGTCAAGTACCCCTTCAACCAGCCTTTCAGGGGCTGACGCACCTGCGGTAATTCCGACTTTGGCAACGTGCTCCAGCCAGGCGGGATCTATGTCGTCACGATCGTCAATCAGATAGCTGGTGCCGCCTGCTTTGTGAGCAACATCCTTAAGTCTGTTGGAGTTCGAGCTGTTTTTTGAGCCGACGACCAGGATGAGATCACATTCCCGTGCCAATTCCGTGACCGCATTCTGGCGATTCTGAGTGGCGTAGCAGATGTTCGACTTTTTGGGTCCCTTGATGGCCGGAAAGCGGCTTTCAAGCACCCTCCTGATGTCGGCCACATCCTCCTGGCTCAGTGTGGTCTGCGTGACATAGGCGATCTTGTCGGGAGTCGTCACCTCGAGTTCCTCAGCCTCTCGCTTGTTGGCAACGATATGTACCCGGCCGTTGACCCTACCCGCCGTACCCACCACTTCGGGATGCCCGTGGTGACCGATGATGACGACATCGAAGCCCTGCTGGCAGAATTTTTCCACCAGCTGATGAATGCTGGTAACCAGGGGACAGGTTGCATCTATTGTCCTGAGTCCATGGCTGCGGGCCTGCTCTTCAGTCTGAACAGACACTCCGTGGGCTGAAAAGATGCAAATTTCCCCGGGCGGTATTTCGGTAAGTTCCTTTACGAATATGGCTCCCTGCTCTTCCAGCTCGGAAATCACATGCTTGTTGTGGACGATTTCGTGCAGCACGTAGACGGGGGCGCCCTGCGTTCTCAGGGTGAGATTTACCGTGTCTATGGCCCGCACCACGCCGGCGCAGAACCCCCGCGGTGAAGCCAGGACGACCCTTATCTCAGGTTTCATCGGTGTTTCAATGCGAGGGAGTATTGGGAACGATGAGCACGGGTATTTGGGTATGACGTGTAACCCTTCGGGTAGAAGATCCGGCCACTTCACTTCCCATAACAGAGCGGCTGGATTTCCCCATTACGATAATATCCGCATCGTGTTTCACTGCTGCTTTCAGAATCTCTTCGCTTACTCTGCCACTTACAACGAGAATTTCTTTGACGAGTCCTGCGGCAACTTTGGGTGTCTCAAGCTCATCTTCGGTGAAGTCCTTAAGTCGCTTTTTCATCTCACTGAGGACTGATTTCATCCCGTCTTTATATACTTTTTCGGCTTCTCCCTCCGGCATATAGGTGTCTACAATTGCCTGCATTGCGCTGCTCATCGGCTCTACGACATGCAGCATGATAATACCTGCATCAAACTTTGTGGCGAGACTAAGTGCCGTTTTAAATACGGGTCGGGTGTTTTTTCCTAAATCTGTTGCATACAGAATTGTTTGGATTTCAGGTAGATTTGGCATATTTTTCCCTTCGTTATATTAAAAATTATTCCACCCTTTCACGATAAGACTGACATTCAATTTTGCCAGTTTTGTTAACCACCTGGCAAAGGGTGGGAGTGGTGACAGGTTATCAGGGGGATGATGAATCCAAACACACAAACGACCCAGCCGAGCGTCACCAGAGACGCTTCAGGGAGTGGATGCTTGTTGGTCACTTTTTACTGAGATGCGGGTGGCAATCGGAGCGAGTTTTCTGCTACCAAAGCGGTGTTGGGTGTTCGGCGAAGCATTCTGATTCTGCAGCATATGTGCATCACCGAACCACCCATTAAACCGCTATTGAGTTACGATCTCCGGCCCCATTATGCTGTAGGGGAGAAAAGTGGATAGCCAGGGCACATAGGTGACAATGATCAAGAATAAGAAAAGAACCATTACAAAAGGAAGCGCAGCCCTCACTACTTTCGCCAGACTCATCCCGGTTATACCTGAAGTTACAAACAGATTAAGACCAATTGGAGGAGTAATCATCCCTATTTCCATGTTAACGACCATGATAATGCCCAGATGAATCGGGTCTATTCCCAGTTCCATTGCAATCGGGAAAACAACAGGAGCAACAATAACCAAAAGCCCAGAAGGCTCCATAAACTGCCCGCCAATGAGCAACAGGATGTTTACTATGATGAGAAAGGTAAACCAGTTAAAGCCAACGCTTAACATCCACTCCGTCACTTCTTGAGGTATCCTTTCCGCGGATAGCGTGTGAGCAAAAAGCAGTGCGTTGGCAATGATGAACATGAGCATCACGGTAGTTTTAGTACCGTCTAAAATCGTTCTGCGAGTTTCTGAACCGAACAGGGCTGGAAAGAATTGTTTTACGAGAAGCCAGAGATTTCTCTTCCACACCGACAAACCAGATAAGAAACAGGTGAGGATTGATATGTTTTGCTTCCGGCTCTGCTGTACATAGCTGGTTACCATTATAATCAGGCCTATAATGATACCGACAAGAGCTCTTTGAGAGGCGGAGGCGGTAATAGTTTCGGAATTTGCAGTTGCAAAGAAAGAAATTATCATCCAGAAAAGGAAAAACGAGACTGCATAGACTGAGCCGTTGAACCCTGCCCGCGCCTCAGCGCTATCAGATTCCATGACCCATGGTGTTTCTTTCAAGGGGCCCATATCCCTGTAAACGAATAACGCAACAAATATAGAGTAAACGGCAGCCACGACAGCGGCCTCGGTCGGGGTGAAGACTCCCCCGTATATGCCCCCCATAATTATCACGATGAGAAACAATCCCCAGCTAGCTTCTTTGGCACCATTGAACAGTGCTTCGAATCCCTGCCACTTTTCGGCTGGGAGATTCTTTATTTTCGCAACCGTATAAATAGCCAGCATAAGCATGCCGCCCGCAAGAAATCCGGGTATAACTCCTGCTAAAAACATTCGACCTACTGAGACATCGGTGGCAGCGGCATACACGACCATCACAATTGAAGGAGGGATGAGAATGCCCAGAGTTCCTGCGTTGGCAATGATTCCCGCTGCAAACTCTTTCGAGTATCCAACTTGCCTCATTCCCGCGATGGCAATAGTACCTATGGCCACAACGGTAGCAGGTGATGACCCGGACAAGGCTGCGAACATCATACAGGAAAGGACTGAAGCCATCGCCAGTCCACCTTGAAAATGGCCGACACTCGCGATGGCAAAAGTAATCAAACGCTTTGCCACACCACCGGTCGACATAAAGCTGGAGGCGAGAACAAAGAATGGTATAGCCAGCAAGGTATAATGCTGCCCTGCCCCGAACAAAGAGATGGCAACCGATGACAGTGAGTCGTGGGAAAACCAGGTAATGAAAAGTATCGACGACAACCCTAACGAGATACCAACTGGCAATCCTAAGAAAAGGAGAGTAAGTACCAATAAGAATAATATCAATGCTTCCATAATTTCCCTTTCTTTGGGCTAGTCTTGTAGTACGTTTAGATTTTCTTCAACAAGGTCTTTGGCTTCGTGGCCACTGATCAACGTATCCCTCTTCCCTCTCCAGATATCTATGAATGCCTGTAATGAGCGAAAGGACAATAAAGCGAGACTAATTGGCAGGACGACCAGTACAAGCCAGCGGTGAACACGCGGCTGGATGTCGAACATCTCCTGCATGAACAATGGATATCGCAGTTCTTCTGAGCCAATGCCAACCTTGTACATTTTCAGCCAGTATTCTATTGCACCACCCCTGACATCGACACCTAGCATAGCAAGCCAGGTTGAATCAAGCAGCAGTAGACCGTATATCATTGCTGCAAAGGCACCGAACAAGGAGAGAATCTTTGATAACTTCTTCGGAACGGCATTGAGTATTATGTCAACTCCGAGATGAAGTCCAACTTTTATACCGTAGCCCATACCCAAGAGAATCAGCCAGGAAAAAGCAACCGTATTGTATTCCAGAGCTGCCGCCCAGCCCGTATTGAACCCGTATCTCGCAACAACCTGCCCGAAAGAAACAAGCATGATTGAGGTGATGATAAAGACAAGCAGGTTTTCTTCAGCCCTGGCAACAAAATTGGGGAAAAGTTTCTCTAATCCCCAGATCACGAGAATGAGAATTAACAGATATACATGTGGCCAGTGCGCCATAGAGCCTCCTTGAAACTGAAAAAAAGGAGCGGGAACTTAGGCCATCGTCTTTCGACGATGGCCTAAGTTTGAAATAACTTTGATCAAGAATTAGCTGCAGCTTCAATATAGTCTGCACCAATTCCGTCTTCGAACTGTTTCCAGACCGGCTTCATGGTGTCGACCCATTCTTTGCGCTGCTCAGGGGTCAATTCGTTGATCTTGCCGCCTGATTTTATGATATTCTCTTTGTTTTGCGCCTCTTTGGCCTTTACGTTCTCGTTTGCTTCTTTGGTAACTGCATCACAAATGGCCAGGAACTTTTCACGGACATCAGGTTTGAGACTCTCCAGGAAATCCGTTGAAGTCATAAAGAGATATGCGAGAACCTGATGGTTGGTCTCCGTGGTGCTGTCCTGAACCTCGAAGAACTTCTTTGTATAAATATTCGACCAGGTATTTTCCTGCCCGTCAACAACGCCAGTCTGTAACGCGCCGTAGACCTCTGCAAACGCCATCGGCTGGGGGGATGCACCCATGGCGGAGATCATGGCTTTGGCGACATCAGATGTCTGTACTCTGAATTTCAAACCTTCAGCATCTGAAGGAACGAGCAGTGGTTTGTTTGCAGAGAAGTATTTCATCCCGGATAACCAGTAGCCCAAACCAACGAAGTCGACATCGCTCATGGAATTTAACAGCTCTTTGCCTTTATCAGAGTTCATGAATCGGATGGCTTGATCCATGTCTTTGAATAGAAAAGGCAGATCGAAAATGCCCAGCTTTGGCGTGTATGAGCCAAACTTTGAAAGAGACGGTGCCAGCAGTTGCACATCGCCGAGAAGTAGGGCCTCAAGTTCCTTGCTGTCGCCAAACAGAGTAGAGTTCGGGTATACCTCAACACACATCTCCCCGTTCAGTTCCTTATTAACTCTCTCTGCCAGGCTGTTTGAAGCAACAACTTTAGGATGGGTGGTTCCGCCGGTTACATGACTAAGTTTTACGACCACTTCACCACTATCACACTCTGCCGAGACCGAAACAGCGGAAAAACAAAGAGCCAGGGCCGCGACACCTACAACAGCTGCTTTAAAATTCAGTTTCTTCATAATACCAATCTCCTGTGCTTTTTTTGGGGGGGGAGTAGGTTTATTTTTAAGAATATCTCGAAAATAAACCATCTAGGTCAACCATAATCATGATGAGCAGCGAAAAAATGCCCATAAATGATAATTTCAAGGATATGTCCTCAAAAGTGAATATCTGCCATCTTTAAGTTTCCATGGGGCGCAGATGCGGATATTCCCAGTTGGCCCATATCGCTCGAGTTGACGTGAATCTATTAGATTTTATTAGCAGGGTCAAGAATTTCCATGTGTTTCTAACCCCACAACCTATTTCTTCTGATTTTTAGCTCAAGCTTTATTATCGGTTACGATGTCGAAGTATCTGAAATTAGATTCTGTTATCCTTGATATACTATCTGTCTAATATCACTACCCTAAGTACCACTGAAATCACATTATCGGAACACGCTTTTTTGCTTGAATAACTCACTGACACAATGAAACAATAGGGGGCCTGAATCTATTGTTGTTCAAATGCAGCGTAATTGAAAATCATGCCCCGTTGCAAGTTCAACCAGTTCTTAGCAAATGTGCATTCTGCACCCCAATGAGTACTACACAGTGAGATGTGGTGCAAGACTTGATGGGAAAAAATAGTGACTACACTATCATCTCACCACTATCATTTCCGGAAAGCTATATCACATCTTCCCATCACTTTTTTGACGCTGGAAATCTCCACTTCCCGGCGGTGAAAAATACCCGCGGCCAGTGCCGCTTCAGCCTTGGTCCGGCTGAACACCTCCCGGAAATGTTCAGCATTCCCCGCGCCGCTCGAGGCGATCACAGGTATGGTAATAGATGACTTGACGTGATTGATCAACTCCAGATCAAACCCGCTGTTGGTCCCGTCCTTGTCTATGCAGTTCAGCAGTATTTCACCTGCCCCGAGCTTCTCGCAGGCGGTCACCAGCTGGATCACGTCGAAATCGCGTCCTTCCCTGCCGCCTTTGACCGTGCACTGGTACCAGCAATGTCGTTCACCGTTCGGACCGCTAAACTCCGTTTCGATGGTGTGATGCGGGGTGTCCTCGGGTGAGTGCACATAGATCCGCCGCGGGTCCACGGAAATAACCACGGCCTGGGCACCGTAGACCAAAGAGATCTGTTCGATGGAACTGGAGCCGTCGGACTTACCTTCCCGGACGTATTTCTCCGCCGCATAGACCGCATCGCTGCCAATGGATATTTTATCAGCGCCGGATCGGAAATATTCCGAGGCCACATCGAGGGAGGAGTGAAAGGCACCGTCGGAATCGGTAAACTCCCGTATGCCGCCGCCGATGGTCAGCGGTACAAACACCTTCTCCGAGGTCTGTTTCAAGACATCGAGCATGGGCTGGTCACTCAGTGGAAAATCACGAAAGCCCGTAATGTTGAGAAAAGTTATCTCATCGGCCCCCTCACGGAAATATCTGTGGGCCAGCTCCACCGGTTTACCGAGGTTGCGCACTTCACCCTCTTCACGCACGTCGTACTGGTCGCCTTTGGTTACCACCAGGTCGCCGTTGTCGTTGCTTCTCACGTCGAGACAGGCGATGACCCGCTTGGCCAATGTCGTTTGGGCTCCGGCAGCATCGTCAGCAACCGGCATTACCACAATTTGATCATCTTCGAGAAACCTCTGCAGGATGGAGAGCCCCGCTTCACCGCTTTTCTCGGGATGGAACTGAAAAGCAGCTACATTGCCTCGACAAATCGCTGAAATGAACTCTTCTCCATAATCGGTGGTCGCCAGTTTCCATTGTTCAGGAACATCTTGAACGGTCCCGTGGTAGGAGTGCACGAAATAAAGCTTTTCACTCCGGTAGCTGTCGAACAGGGAACAATTTTTATGAAGCTTAATGCCGTTCCAGCCAATGTGGGGAACCGAAAGCTCTCGATCTGAAAACCGCTTCACCTGCCCTTTCAATATGCCGAGGCCTGCGGTTCCCGGCGTCTCTTCACTGCCTTCAAAAAAGGCCTGCAGGGCCACACAGATGCCGAGAAAGGATCGGTTTTCCGAGATTCTCTGCCGCAAGGGCTCGACGAACCCGTCATTTTCGAGCTGTGACATGACCAGACCGAAGCTGCCGACTCCCGGGAAGATCAGTTTTTCGGCACTGAGGATGTCAGCAGCACTGGCGGCGTCTTTTACCTCGAAGCCCAGTTTCCTGATGGCGTTTCTCACACTCCGGACATTGCCGGCTCCATAGTCCAATAGGGTTATCATGGCGTCTAATCGATTGTGATGGAACTATAATGCGTTTTATCCAGTGGTTTAAAATCTCAGGCTCATTGCTTCGATGCGGGCATGCTTTTCAACTTTGTGCTCACTGATTTGGATCTAGCTTTCGTCGCATGCTGGACGAAGCATACTGCGGTCGCCTAATTGCTTCTAATCTTTTCCGCGCCGCAAGGCGTGGCTGAACTTTTTATCGTAGAGCTTTGACGCTGTCTTGAACGGTTTTTCTCCAAACACCCGGCCGACGCAAATGAGGGCAGTCTTGGTGATATTTTCCTGCTTTACCTTGGCGCTGATGTCAGCCAGCGTACCGCCGACTATTTTCTCGTCGGGCCAGGTCGCCTTCATCACCACGGCAACCGGTGTATCGTCCTGATATCCCCCCTGAATCAATTCTGTCACCACATCCTCGATCATGGTCACCGACAGATATATCATCAGGGTGGCCTGGTGAGCGGCAAAACCGGGAAGCGATTCAAGATCGGGCACCGGCGTTCGCCCTCCCCTTCTGGTTATGATTAGACTCTGGGTGACCTCGGGAAGAGTAAGCTCAACTCCGAGGGCTGCAGCCGCGCCAAAAGCCGAGGTAACGCCCGGGATAATCTCCCACTCTATATCCCTTTCGTCCAACTTGAGCATCTGTTCCTTGATCGCGCCATAGAGCGAAGGATCACCGGTGTGGACTCGCGCGACATCACCTCCATCCTCGCAGGTGGACACCATCAGTTCGACGATCTCATCCAGATGCAGTGAAGATGAATCGTGCAGCGGTGCATCACAGTGCTGAAATAGCTCGACGTTTACCAGGCTGCCGGCATAGATGATGCGGTCTGCAGATTTGATTAGTTCCGCTCCCCGCACGGTGATCAAATCGGGTGCACCGGGTCCTGCTCCTATAAAGGACACTTTTCCTTTCTTAGCCGCGTGGTCGGTGGGCGTCATCTATGTCTTCCTCTCCGCCTTGATCAGGTGTATGGGGTTTAACTCGATCGTGTCTCCTGCCGGATAGTTGAACCGGCTTACACGAATAATGGAGACCTCAACCGAAAAATTGTGGCGATGTAACACGTCCGGGGCCCGTCGTGCAGTCTCTTCCAAAACCGCAGTCATCACGATTCGGGTGGTCTTCGTGCACACTTTTATCAGTAAAGTCAGAATCTCATCAAGCCTGCCGCCGCTGCCGCCCACGAATACTCGATCGGGAACGGGCAAGCCGCTGAGCGCTTCAGGCGCCTCGCCGGCTATTATGTGTACATTGGAACACTGGTAACGGCTTATGTTCTGGCGAATATTGGCAAGTTCTTCCTCTTTTTTTTCGACCGCATAGACACTTGACGAAGGCACACACCGTGACGCTTCCAGGCTGATCGATCCAGAGCCTGCGCCGATATCCCACAACACGCCATTTTCGGGAAGCCGCAGTCCGTGGATGACCGCTGCCCTGACTTCACTCTTGGTAATCAATCCGCGGCTGTGCTGTATGTCGTCTTCGCTCAACCCAAACCGGATGGAATCGCGTGGTTCGGGTTGATCCTGATCGATGATAATCATGCAATTGGGCTGACCGAAGGTAGCCGCACCGATTTCATCGATGGATCCCGCGCTGAATCGTTCCTTCTCCGAGCCTATGCATTCTCCCACAAAAAGTTTTCTCGATCCTTGCGAAAGGTCACCGAGCCGTTTCTTCAAATACCCGGCAATTCGATCCGGCGTGTTGTCACCATCGGTAAATACGAAAACCTTTGGGCAATAAAGCGCTTTATCGATCGAATCAAGCGGACGACCGTGAAGGCTGACGAATCTGGCATCGTCCCAGTTAATCCCGAAGTGTGAAAAACAGCTCTGCATATAGGACAGCGCTGGAAAATAATGTATCTGCCAATCGGGAAACCGGTCTTTCAACCTTTTGCCGATGCCGTAAAACAACGGGTCGCCGCTGGTCAGCACTATCACCCCCGGTGCCTCTCGATAACTCTCTATCTTGGTCAGACAGTCGTCCACCGGTAGAATGGAATTCCATCTCTGTCTGTCGAATTCTGGAAAGTCTTCAACAACGGTGTCGAGCAGCGCCGAGGAGCAGAAAAGGGGGTAGCGGTTGTCGACCAGGTAGACTCGAACCTGATCGGCAATGTGGGTTCCGTTGACGCCGGCTATGAGAAGCTTTTGCATATTTATCGAGTGAAACGTACCAGTTTACCACTGGAGTTGACCAGGTGAACCGATACCGGAATTCCCGCCAGTTCCTGATATTTCTCCTCTGCGTGGCTGCACACCTCTGAAATGACATCCTCGGCACCGGCGCCACTGATGATATCATATATTTCCCGGGCGGTGTGAGCCGACCCCAAACGCTCGATCAGGATGGGGGCTACCCCTTTTGTTTTTAGAAATTCGCACACCTGGCGGGTGTCGAGAATTCCATGACGCACATGCGTCTGGGAATACCCCATGGCGCCTTTGAGGAGTTTGGCCCACATGCTGGCGACATGCACCCTGGTAAAAGAATAGCGGCGCACTTCCTTGAGGGAAAAGGCCAGATAATCGCCCATCATGACCAACGCTTCATCTCTTGGATTCAACATCCGCTGAATGCACTTTTCAGAAGTGCGGCCGGTGGAAAGGAAAATTTCCTTGATGCCATTGGCCTCGGCCACATCCATGCACGACTTGATGGTGCCAGTCCAGGCCTCTGCAGAGACGGGTCTGACAATCCCCGTGGTGCCGAGTATCGAAATTCC
>CBFCWR010000018.1:0-17760 GCA_965601575.1 uncultured Desulfofustis sp.
TCTTTACCTTTGGATGCATGGCCTTTCTTGGCAGACCATGCAACCATATCCGAAGAAAAAGGTAAAGGGGAAAGGGGAGCTTCAATCTACCAACTCGGCTTCCACAACTTCGGGTTCTGGACTGGCGGTGCTGAAGACGATACCGTCATTATCGGCGTCGACCAGAATTACCTGATCCTCGTCGAATTTGTTGTCCAGCAATTCCATGGCGAGCGGGTCTTCGACATACTTTCTGATCGCACGCTTGAGAGGACGGGCGCCAAATAGCGGATCATAGCCGACCGATACCAGATACTTTTTGGCATTCTGGCTGAAACGCAGCTTGAGTTTCTGATCTTCCAGCCGCTTGGCCAGCCGCTTGAGCTGGATAGTAACAATACTCGATATATCTTCCCGCGAGAGAGATCTGAAGATGATGGTTTCGTCTATCCGATTGAGGAATTCCGGTTTGAACTGGTGATGCAGGATTTCCTCGATCTGACGCTTGATGTTTTGCTCTTCGGCGTTTTCTTCAGCCATCCTCATGATCAGATCGCTGCCCAGATTTGAGGTCATGATCAGAATGGTGTTTTTGAAATCGACCGTTCTGCCTTTACCATCGGTCATTCTTCCGTCATCAAGGACTTGGAGCAGGACGTTGAAGACGTCGCTGTGGGCCTTCTCGATTTCATCGAGCAAAATGACCGAGTATGGTCTTCTCCGTACCGCCTCAGTAAGATAGCCCCCTTCATCGTAGCCGACATAGCCAGGAGGGGCACCAATGAGTCGAGCCACTGAGTGCTTTTCCATGAATTCGGACATGTCGATCCTGATCATTGCCTGTTCGCTGTCAAACAGGAAATCGGCAAGCGACCTGGCCAATTCTGTTTTTCCGACACCGGTGGGGCCAAGAAAAATAAAAGAGCCAAGCGGTCGGTCGGGATCCTGGAGTCCTGCCCGCGCCCTGCGTACGGCATTGGCAACCGCAACTATGGCTTCCTGCTGGCCGACGACGCGTTTCTGCAGCATGGCCTCGGCCTGGAGAAGCTTTTCCTTTTCTCCTTCGAGCAGCTTTTCCACCGGGATCGAGGTCCACTTGGCCACAACTGCCGCCACATCCTCGCTGCTGACTTCTTCCTTGAGCATGTGGTGCTTGCCCTGGATCTCCTGGAGCCTCTGGTTCTCCCTCTCGAGCTGCTGTTCCAAAGCAACTATCGTACCATAGCGGAGTTCGGCCACTTTGCTCAGATCGCCGGTACGTTCGGCCTGTTGTGCTTCGACCTGGGCCTTCTCGATGTCCTCCTTGATTTTTCGGATACTGCCAATGGTGTCGCGTTCCAGGGTCCACTGGGCTTTCATGCCGTTGAGCTGGTCACCGAGGTCGGCGAGTCTTTTCTGAACATCATCGAGTCGTTCTTTGGAGGCTTTGTCCTGCTCTTTCTTGAGGGCCTCCTGTTCGATTTCGAGTTTGATTCGCTGCCGGTCGAGTTCATCTATCTGGGTCGGCATTGAATCGATTTCTATGCGCAGCCTCGAGGCTGACTCATCGATCAGGTCGATGGCTTTATCGGGAAGGAAACGGTCGGTTATGTATCGGTTCGAGAGGATCACTGCTGCAACAGTGGCCGCATCCTGGATTCTGACGCCGTGATGGAGCTCGTATTTCTCCTTTATACCCCGGAGGATAGCGATGGAATCCTCTTCGCTGGGTTCCTGCACGAGTACCGGCTGAAACCGTCGTTCCAGGGCACTGTCTTTTTCGATGTACTTCCGATATTCATCGAGTGTCGTGGCTCCGACACAGTGGAGTTCACCTCTGGCCAAGGCGGGTTTGAGCATGTTGGACGCGTCCATTGAGCCTTCAGCTGCCCCCGCCCCCACCAATGTGTGGATTTCATCTATAAAGAGAATGATTTCGCCGCTGCGTTTTTCTATTTCCTTGATCACGGCTTTTAGACGATCTTCAAATTCACCGCGGTATTTGGCTCCGGCCACCAACGAACCCAAATCAAGGGTGACCACCTGTTTATCTTTCAAGGTCGCAGGAATGTCGCCGTTTACAATTCTCTGGGCGAGCCCTTCGACAATGGCTGTTTTGCCTACCCCCGGTTCCCCAATGAGCACCGGGTTGTTTTTTGTCCGCCGGGACAGCACTTGAATAATTCTGCGAATTTCCTCGTCGCGGCCGATAACCGGATCGAGTTTTCCCTGCTTGGCGATGTCGGTGAGGTTTTTGCCGTACTTTTCAAGAGCCTGGTATTTTTCCTCAGGGTAGGGGTCGGTGACCCGCTGATTCCCGCGAATCGAGCTCAGAGCCTGTAAAAAATTCTGTTCGGAAACGCCCATGCTGCCGAGTTGGTCAGCCAACGTAGAAGCCCGCTCACGAAGCAGGGCTAAAAAGATATGCTCCTGGCTGACATATTCGTCCTGCATCTGGGAAGCAGCCGAGAATGAGTTGTCCAGCAGCCGTTTCAGATCACCAGAAACGTAGACTTGACCGGCACCCGATCCAGATACCTTTGGTAACGACTGGACCTGGTCGTTTACCATTGCCAGCACACGAGATGGATCGACTCCCATTTTCTGCAGTGCAGGAACGACCACACCGTCGGGCTGCTCCATGATGGCCTTGACCAAATGAGCTGGGGTGATCTCCTGGTTATTGTTGCGCTCGGCAAACTGCTGCGCACTCTGAATCGCTTCCTGCGATTTCAGAGTAAATTTGTCAAATTGCATGATAGATATCCTCTTTTGTCTGAAATAATCAGTATGTTCGTAAACTTATAATCAGACTAGAGAATAAGGACGAAAGAGAGGGGTGTCAAGTTTTTGACAGTGGGCGGGGAGAGGTTGTTAAATAAATAGAAAAAGGCGGATTTACAAAACAAATCCGCCTTTTTATACTACGTGTTGTGGATAATGTCAGGATCAGCCGCAGCTACCTGATCCACAAGATCCAGGTGAGCACCCTCCACCCCCGATCGGGTTGGTTGAAGAAATGCCGAATCCCGATCTCGGGCCCGCTTCGATGTATTCAACATTTATGGCACCGCAGGTCTCCAGCAGGCTATCTTCCACCAGAAAGGTGAGTTCACTCTGGTCGTATACTTTATCGTTTTCTTTTGGCTCATCCAGAGCCAATCCCAATGAGGGACCGGATCAGCCACCCTGCATCAGGGCGACACGCAAAGCTGATTCAATATTATTCTGGCTCAGATACTCCTTAAGTTTCGTCACTGCCAGATCGGTCACGGTGAGAGACATGTAAACCTCCTCTGAGTTGTATATGTCCGGGTTTCTAGTACCTCAAATGCCCACACGGCATAGAGCATCCTGATATTTGCCAACATCATAAGCTTGCACCTGACAGAAGTCAAATCATACATTTCGATAATGTATTAAATAGCTTTGTAGAATTAATTAAACCATTATATTGCTTAGATAAAGATAAATAAAAACTGTCGTAGATTGTCTAATAATATACCATGGTGCTTGAATTGGATAACCGGAATCGTTATTTTGTTGGGGCCTATCTGTCGTTAAACTCGCAGCTCGGGAGTGATTCTTACAGTTCGTAAGCTGAGGAAACAATATGAAAAAAGTCGTCATATCAACCGGCGGTGGGGATGCCCCCGGGCTTAATGCAGTAATTTTTGCAGTGGTGCATGCCTGTTATCGCCATGGATGGGAAGTATATGGCAGCAGAAGCGGCTACGCGGGATTTCTTGATGTCGATGAAATGATCAGACTGACTCCGCGTGATGTCCAGGAGATTTATGCGATTGGCGGCACAATTCTGGGATCAACCAACAAGGGCAGCCCCTTTGCGAGGCCCGTCGAGAATCTCGCAGGAGAAGTCACAATGGTCGATATCAGCGATAAAATAATGCGGAACTATAAACGGATGGGATTTGACTGCCACATTGCCATCGGCGGTGATGGAAGCCTGGAGATTGCCCACCGCTTTTCCAAACTGGGAATGAATGTAATAGGAGTGCCCAAAACCATTGACAACGACCTGATGGCAACCGATCGTACCTTCGGTTTTGACACCGCTGTGTCAACTGCTACCGAGGCGTTGGATAAACTTCATTCAACGGCAAAATCTCATGATAGGGTAATGGTGGTGGAGGTAATGGGCAGGGACTCGGGATGGATTGCCCTCTATTCGGGCATATCGGGCGGTGCCGATGTGATTCTCATCCCGGAGATTCCATTTGATCTCGAGAGTGTATGTGAAAAGATCGCCGACAACGAGCTGCGGGAGAAGCATTACTCCATCGTGGTGGTTGCAGAAGGGGCCTTGGTAAAAGGCGGAGAAAAAATATCCAAAGGCAAGGGGGAACTGGGACGCCAGGAAGTTATATTGGGCGGGATCGGCGAGTGGGTCGCCACAGAAATCAGAAATATGACCGACAAGGATACCCGCTCCCTGACACTGGGGCATCTGCAGCGTGGGGGGTCACCCACAACTTTCGACCGTCTGCTGGCACTGAGGTTCGGGGCGGCTGCCGTAAGGCTGGTCGAGTCCGGCACCTTCGGTCACATGGTTGCGCTCGATTCCTCGCAGATGAAAGCAGTGCCCATTGAAGAAGCTATCAAAACCAGGAAGAAGGTGGATCTGACCAGCGATAAAATCACTACGGCGCGGGACATCGGCATCTGCTTCGGTGATTGAACGAGCATTCTTATGGGATCTACTGCAGACCAGCTACGTGATATATATCGCAGGCTAAACGAGTACTTCGGTCCGCTGAATTGGTGGCCGGCCGAAGATTCATTGGAGGTGATGGTAGGCGCCATATTGACCCAGAACACCAACTGGAAAAATGTGGAGAAATCAATCGAAACGCTCAAGATGGCTGATCTTCTCAGTTTTGATTCGCTGCTGCACATGCCCGAAGAGCAGCTTGCGGGCTTGATACGATCGTCCGGGTACTTCAGCCTTAAAGCCAGACGATTAAAAAATCTACTGGAGATGGTGGCAGAGGACTACGACGGTGACCTGACACTATTGTTATCCGAGGATACGCCGACAGCCAGAGAAGCGCTTCTGCGGGTCAAAGGGATTGGGCCCGAGACCGCAGATTCAATACTGCTCTATGCAGGAGAACATCCCACCTTCGTTGTGGACGCCTACACGCATAGAATACTGTCCCGCCACCACATGGTGCCTGAATCGTGCGACTATCAGACAATCCAGGAGCTTTTCATGGATAATCTCGACCATGACGCTGCCATCTTCAACCAGTACCACGCCTTGCTGGTGATGACGGCCAAACGGTTCTGCAAAAAACCTGAACCGCTTTGCAGCGAGTGTCCCCTGCAGCCGCTGCTTTGATGCCCTGATGCCCCGCATTACGACTCCAGCAAAGAGTCGATCGTTTCATCAGCTTCTTCTATGGTGAAATCGAGACGCAGCAGCTCCTGCCGATATGAATCGAGCACTTTTTGAGCCTTGAGTGGATTCTTACTTTTCATATACAATTCGTGCTGCAAGGCAACCCTGTCTTCGTCGGACAGAAGCAGCTTGTCTGTCTTTTCCAGAAGTGCCAAGGCTTCGTCCAAACGATTGAGTTTGGCCAGAGTCGAAGCCCAGATGAGGCAGACACTGCGCATTGCGTGATAAATCTCATCAAAGTAGTCCGTAGCCTGGTCTCCCTGAAAATAATCGGTGGTGGAGAAGCTCTCCCAGTAACTGAGGGCACTGTAGAAGGCGTTGCCTGCCTGCCACCATAGTTCACGCTTTCCCAGGCTCAATCCCTGCCTGGCAAGATCCAAAAAACAGGCGGCGTCAACGGTGGTATTGGTCAATTGGACGTAGCTTTTCTCCACGCAGATGTACCGGGTGGGATCATCGATTTTCTGCGCCAACACTTTTCGCAATCTGCTGATCAGCGTGTAAAAGGTCTTACTGGCTTTATCGGGCGGACTCTCGGACCACAGGGCAAACTGAACTTGATCCTGGCTGATGCGAAAATCGGGTGATGAGATAAGCAGGCCAAACAATTCACGTTGGTGGGTGCTGAAATCCTTGAGAGAGAAGAGCTCCTCGCCATTGAGACTAATGGAAAAGGTTCCCAGCACCTTGATTTCAAGCATTGGCAGGGGGACACCACTACCGTCAATAGACTGGTGGAGCCGCTGACGGGCAAGCTGTTGGGCGAACTCAGGTTTCACCTTTAACCTGACGGCATGGCTCAACAGGAGGAGCATGGTTACCGGTTCCCATCCCCAGAAAAAGTCGTAGCCGGATTCATGCATCAATTCGAGCAGGCTCTGCAGACGGGCTTTCAAGGCAGCCTCATCTTCTCTTTTCATCTCGATATAGGCAAGATACGCAACTGCACAGGCCTGGATGTAGGGTGAGGGAATCTCGTCAGCGATGGCTGCGGCCTGCTCAAGAAAGTGGCGCCCGTCGTCAAGGCGGCCGAGATGGGCCAGAACAGCTCCTTTAATTGCCAGATGGTAGCCGATGAAGAAAGGTCCTCCTGCCCTGTTGCGCATCTCGGTTGACAGCTCGATATCGTCTAGTGCAGCCTGCTCGTTGTGCTGCAATGCGCTGATCAGCGCTCGCCACTGGAGCAGCTGACTGGTCATGTGTTCGCTGGAGGCCGTCTTGGAGATAAACATTCCCTGTTCGATAAGATCGAGAGCCTCATATAGCTTGCCGATGGAAATCAGACCTATGGCAGACCAGACATAGAGATACGGCGCTGCGACCGTTTGCCTGACAACCTCCCGGTCGACCCCTTCGAGTACCAGATCCTTATGATACAAGAAGGCTTGAAAACGCCCATACATGGAGAGTTCGCACAGCTGCATCACGTGCAGGGTCAAACGATTGCTCATGCCAACCAGAGGATCGCTGACCAGCGGGTAGGATTTTTCGATTTCCATTCTGGCTCTTCTGCCATCGCCGCTGAGCAGGCCGATGTAGCCGAGTATGAATCGGGATGCCGCCAGAAAGTTCTTGCTGCCGATGCGCTCAGCCAGATCGCACCCCCGTCTGGCGTAGTGGCGGGCGAGATCCATTTTGCCATCGAAAAAACAGAATCCGGCAGCCAGGTTCCTGACCACCATGATCGAAATGTCCCGGGGGAGCTTGCGGTGAATCGATTCAAACAGCACTCTTGTTCTGCTGAGCAGCTTGGACCCCTCCAGGTAACGGCCTGAAATGACAAAATGGAAATAGATGATTTGGGACCTGGTCATGAGTTCGCCGATCTCTTCGCCATTTTCGATGAACTTTTCAATGCAGGCATGAAAATAGGGCAGGGTGGCCTGGGGGTGAAAATCGGTGGTCAAAAGGGCGTGGAAAAAGCTCAACCAACCATAATCGAGAAGAATTTCTTCCGGGATGGTCTGCAGAATTCCAAGAATGGTGACGGTGCGGTTGGCAGATATGAGTCTGAGCCCATGCTCCTTTATGACGAGTTCCATTCTCTGGTAATCCTCACCGAGTCTCAACGATTTGAGAGCGCGTTCGACAAGGTCATGCTCGAGATAGTAATCCGCTGCAGATCGATAAATATCGCTGATTACCTGTGGCTCCAAAAGCTGCCGTCCCTTGGATTGGAGAAACTCCTGGAACAGGTGGTGGAAGCGAAACATCCGTCCGGTATCATCGAGGTGGTAGATGAAAAAATTCTGATCAGCGACTTTGCTTAAGTGGTCACCAAGGTTTTCGATATCGACAAGCTGATGGGCAAAATCGATGTTTATTTCATCAAGAAAGCTGAGCTTAATGAATGCATCATGGAACATCTCAGGAATCTGGGTGAGAATCTCATCCTGGAAGAAGTTGAGCATGAAGCTGTCGAGCCCTTTGCCGAACAGGTCAGGCTTGCGGGTTATTACATTGTCTGGTTTTACCGATTTTTTGGCGCTGGCGAGAGGACCGGCGGCGAGAATGATACCCATGATCCAGCCGTTGGTGATGTCCAGGATCTGTTCGGCTTCGCTGCGGGCGATCTCTGAACCGAGAACCGTGCTGTACAAACGCTCTATATCTCTGAGCTTGAGGGCAAGGTCGTCGCTGTCCAGGTAGATCACGTAGGGATTCTTGCGAATTGCCCTGGCCTCAAGTGAAAGCGGGTGCCTGCTCACCAGGATGTAATGAAGGTTCGGAGGCGAGGTGTCGATCAGGTAGTCGAGCAGCTGGTTGGTGAGCTGCGCCTCACTTATCAAATGAAGATCATCGAGTACCAGAAAGACATCTGATTCCAGCGATGCATCGATGTCGTTGAGCAATATATTGGCACATCCCTGAAGGTCCATGGGGCCTATTTGACCGTTGTCCAGTATGGCTTCCAGCTGCGGCGATTTGAAGTGCTGGAACTTTCGAGAGAAGGCCAAATTCAGAGCACCCAGTAAAACGACAGGGTCGCTGTCTTCGGTACCGACCTGATACCAGATGTAAGAAGTTCCCGTCTGCTCCAGAAACTGATAAACAAGTGTCGTCTTGCCCTGACCGGCCTGTGCCTCGATTATGATGATCCGACCGGAAAACTCAGTTGCGCCGGTTCGTTCGCTGATGATTGTGTGACGGTCTAAGGATTTAGACGGGTTGATGTGGGGAGGGTAAAATTTGTTTGCGGCAATGGATTGCTGAATCGAGGCACTGATAGGTGTGGTCATGGTGGATCGAACTCCCTTGTTGATTTAACCTGCTGAGTAGTCTGATACCAGAGAAACTGACGACATATGCCCCGAATTATATTGGCCTCCTTTGACGACAATCTTACACGTCCTAAAAATTGTCTGATATTTCTCATCCAGTAGTGCTGGCTTTTCTCATCCAGAAAATCAATTTTCAGCAAGGCCTCCTGCACATGGCGATACATCCCTTCAAGCTGAAAGGTCGATGCATATTCGGGTTCGGCTGGTTCTTCCCTGCTTTGCTCAACGATGGCGTAATAGAGTTCATAGCAGTGAATCGCCACCGCCTGGGCAAGATTGAGAGAGGCAAATTCAGCCGTGGGTATGCAGGAGGTATGTTGACAGAATTTCAGATCATCGTTGGTCAGTCCCCTGTCCTCAGGGCCGAACAGAAAGGCAATTTTATTATGGGCGAGCAACGGCAGGATATCCCCAATGATGTCACGCGGTGGCCGTTCCACCGTCCTTTTTCTGCCCAGTCTGGCAGTGGTTCCCACCACGAAATTGAAGGGCGCCAGAGCGTCCTCCAGACGTTCGTGGCGCTCCATCTTATCTATGAGATGTACGGCCTTGTGCGTGGCCATTTTGGCCATGTCTTCATAATTGGGTTCCTCTTCTCTGACGAGAATCAGTTGGGATATTCCCATATTGAAGCACATGCGGGCTGCAGCCCCTATATTTTCAGCGTATTTAGGGCGTTTGAGGACAACGGCCAGGTTGGCAAGCATGGTGTTTGAGTCGATCATGGTCATTGAATTAAAAAGAAGAAGGGGTTGCCAGACTCACTGACAACCCCTTGAATAAAATTAGGTAAAAACTGGTGTGGTGACAATGAATCAGTTTTTCTGACTCGTGTCCTCCAGCGATATCCGGCTAATTTTTTCGTACTCTTCCGCCTGTTTGTCCGGAGTCGACGGCATCAGCCGCTTGAGCAGCGGTACCACACCTTTTTCCGATTTTTCGAACAACCCTTCTGCCTCCTTGAGGGTGATTTGCCAGGCAGGGGCAAATCCCGGTGCCTTCTCGAACATGATGTCGAGAGCCGTCTGATAGATAAAGTATTGACGTATCTCTTTACGACCCGGTTTCTGGTTAAGCGATTGGACCGTGATCCTGAGGTTGTCACGTTCCTGCTTGAGCTTCTCCAGTTCGGACTTGCGTCGTTCGTTTTCACTCGAGTCAATTTCGAGCTTGGTGTGCAGGTGGGAACGTAGCCGGTTGACTTCTTTGCTCAGTTCATTGCGCCGAATGAAGCCGCGGATGTAGATGATGACGCAGAATAAAATGCCGAGTGCGAGTCCTTTGGCAAAGGGATTGGAGATTACTGCCATGAACCAGCTAGTGGTTTGTTCCATTATCCTTCCTCCCGGTATCTGGGTGATGTACGACGTATAGACAGGTTAGCACGGATGACAACTGGACTAAATATGCCAAAAATTGGGTCCAAGTCAAGAAACAAAAAGCCTCGAGGTCTACTTTGCTGAATATAATTTGCGTCCGCAACCAGATAATCGAGTAGCCGCGGTTTCGAGGGGACACAATACCACCCGGAACCGGCCGCTTGATATTCAATGCTTGCCGGCGGGGCCAAAGTAAATTTTCTGGCTAAGCACATCCACCTCGATGAGCTCTACTTCGATGATATCACCAATTTGAAGCACTTTGCCGGTGATGTCGCCTACCAGCCTATGGCGCTTCCAGTCGTGCAGATAGTAATCGTCGGTCAGATTGCTGAGGAGCACGGACCCGCTGATGAACTGATCAATCAAGTCAACGAAAAAGAGGGTATCGGAAATGGACGAAATAATTGCCTCGAAACGCTCTCCAACGCGCGGTTCCATAAATCTGCATTTGAGTCGCTCCGCCATCTCTCTTTCTGCAGAAATTGCATTGCGCTCCCGTTCCGACAAGTGCAGACCAGCCTCCCTCAGAGAGCGACTGGGGGCAAAAGGCTGCTTCTCGGCAATTTGGTCTTTTGCACACAGCAGTGCGCCGAGCAGCCGGTGCACGATAAGGTCGGGATAACGTCTTATCGGGGAGGTGAAGTGCGTATAATTGGGGGCGCCAAGACCAAAGTGCCCCACGTTGTCAGGACTGTAGCGGGCCTGCTGCAGGGTTCTGAGAAGCAGGCTGTTGAGAATATAGTCCTTGGGAGTGCCTGCAACCTGGGAGACCAGGCTGTTGTACCATTGTGGAGTTGGTTCTGTCCCCTCGAGTTCCAGGCCGAAGGCCAGGGCGATGGAGGAAAATTCCTTGACTTTGTCAGGATCCGGTTCCTCGTGAATACGATAGAGCAGATCACTTCCGCGTTCTGCAAAAGCTTCTGCCACTGCCATATTTGCGGCCAGCATGAATTCTTCGATGAGCTGGTTGGCAAAGCTTCTCGGTTTTGGCTCGATGGCTGCAATTCTGCCATTGTCATCGAGCCTTATTCCCGCCTCGGGTACACTGAGTGCCACACTACCTCGTTTTAATCTCTGATGCTGCAGCGCCTCGGCAAGCTCCGTGGCCCATTTCAACGGGGTCAGGTAAGGCTTGAATTGGCGCCTGACTTTCTCGTCCTTATCGACGATGATCCGCTTTATGGTTGTATAGGTGAAGCGTTTACTGGAGTTGATGATCGATCGACAGAACCGTTTATTCAACAACACTCCCTGACGGGTATAGTCAAGGATTGCGGTCATGGTCATCCGATCTTCTTCGGGCATCAAGCTGCAGAGGTCGTTGCTCAATTTTTCAGGAAGCATCGGCAGCACCGCATTCGGAAAGTAAATGGAGGTTCCCCGATCGTAGGCCTCTGCATCAAGAATACTACCAGGTTTAACGTAGGCAGAGACATCGGCGATCGAAACATACAGCCGGTACCCGTTCCGCAATTTGAGCACACCGACGGCATCGTCGAAATCTTTGGCATCTTCACCGTCTATGGTGTAGTGCAAGACCTTCCGCAGGTCTTCACGCCTGGCTCCGCCTGGCTCAGCTTGAACCTGCTCGGCTTCCTGGAGAGCCCCCGGGCTGAATGTCGCCGGCAGGCCGAATTTTTCAACTATCATCCTGATTTGCACTTCTGGATGATGGGGATTGCCGAGAACTTCTACGATTCTGCCATGAACCCTCGAAGGCGAAGAGCGCTCGGGTTCGAGACTGACGATTACTGCGTCCCCATTTTCCAATCTGGTATCCGACTGTGGCAGACCGTCGAGCACCACATGAAAGGGGAAGCGGGGATCCTCCGGGTAAACCGTCAAACGGCTGCCTTCCCGGAAGAATAATCCGGTCAGAGTCTGGGAACCTTGCTCGATAATGCCTAACACCTCCGCATCCGGGTTTCTACGGTGGCTCCTTTCGGTCACCAGAATCAGAATTTTGTCCCCATGACGAGCCGAGAAAAGGCTGGAGCGCGAGATATGGGGATCTTCCAGTTTCTCCCTTTTTCTTCCGATCGGATTGATAGCAACGGCAAAACCGAAGCCCGCCGGCTTCATCTCCAGGATCCCGGTATAATAAGGTGCCGCCCGGTTGAGGGTCAGCCTGCTCTTACCCTTGCTTTCAGCAAGCCCTCGACGCAGCAGCTCGGTAATCTCATCCTTGATCTCGGAGCTGGAGTATCCCTGCTGCTGACCTTGTTTCAGAAGATCTCTTCTTCCCAGAGGTTCCTGGGCTTTGAAGAGGGAAAAGAGGATATGGCGACCGAGCACTGAGAGTCTGCCGTTTTTTGAACGGGTGCGGCCTCGGGACCTGTGTTTGTTTCTTGGTTTTCTTGCCATTGAGTTGAGCTGGGATAGCGAATATCCCGAAATTAATCTCTAGAGATTTTGAATACTAATAAGAGCCGGTGAGAATACCATTATCGCGGCTAATGATAAAACAGCGGCAATAGCCAGTTCTCAAGATAAGATTTCAGCCGGGCAAATCTCATCTCGTGGGTGTCGGGAGAGAGGCTTGACCACCTAGCAAGGCGTTGGACCAGGTTGATTTTCCATTTAAAACGGTGTATTGCCTTTAGTCTGCGCGGCCTTAATGTAACACAGATGAATCGTTCCGAACATGAAAAGTGCATAAACCGACTATTTCCACTTGCCTCGGTACTCTGCCCATGACCAGAATCCCGTTTGATCTAGAGCTCTATCGCAATCAGATGCGGAGCTATATCAGTGGTCGTCCGTATGAGCAAGTGTTCTGGGATGCGCTCGATTTTGCCACCGAAGCTCATGACGATCAGTGGCGCCGCTCCGGAGATGCGTACATACTGCATCCATGTTCGGTTGCCAAAATCCTGGCCGAGGAGATGGACATCACCGATCCTGAAATTCTGGCGGCTGCACTGCTGCACGATACCATAGAGGATGTCGAGGAAGTCACTCCTGAAGTTGTGGGCCAGAAATTCGGCAGCTATGTGCAGGCCATCGTCGAGGGGTGTACGAAGGTAACCCACCGTTCGGTTGATCGACAAACCCAGCGAAGTCTGGCCCATCGCAAGATTTTTTCGGGTGCAGCGCTGCGGCCTGAGGTAATGCTGGTAAAATTGGCCGATCGTCTGCACAATCTCAGGACCCTGAAGGCCATGCCAAGGAACAAACGCCAGCGTATTGCCGATGAAACTCTTGATATTTACGCTCCGCTGGCCACTGTCTTCGGTCTGTTCAACATGAAACGGGAAATGTACAATCTGGCCTTGTCCTATAAATTTCCCAAGCAGGGTACCAAGCTCAGCAACTTGATCAGGCAGCTTGCCGCTTCCCAGGAGTCCCTGCAGATTGTAGAACAGATAAGAGTTGCAGCAAAAGATGCCGAACTGAAGTGCGATGTCACGAGAAGAGTAAAAGATCTCTGGGCCTACTACGACACGACCAACAAGATTTTGCTGCAGCAGATCGAGACCCCGGTGGAGATTATCATTCTCGTATCTTCAATCCCCGACTGCTACAGGGCTCTGGGAGTGGTCAATCAAACCTTCAGGCCAATTCCGAGGACGATCAGGGATTTCATCGCCAATCCGAAGCCCACGGGCTATCAGGGACTCCATGCCAGGGCAATTATTGGAGGGCAGCGCTATCTTTTCAAAATAAGGACCAATAAGATGGCGCGTAAGGCACAACGAGGCGTGTTTCGCAACTGGAGCTCAAAAAGTGGAAAGCAGGGCCAATTCATCGTAGAGCTCAAGGAGATGCTTGACATAATCGGCTCCGACGACATCGTCAGTTATCGTGATCTCATCGCAGCCGGCGGAAGCAAAGAGATCTATACCTACACTCCTCAGGGAGATCTGATCTGCCTGCCGACTAATTCCATTGTTCTGGACTTCGCCTTTCGAGTGCACACCGAAATAGGTCATACCTGTGTCCAGGCACTGATACGCAACGAAAGAGTCGGGCCGGATTACCGACTCAAAGACGGACAGATGGTAAAGATTATCAGATCCAGGGAAAAAGTCGCATTTCCCCAGGAGATGCTCACTCTTTGTCAGACTCCGAAGGCCCGGGCCGAATTGTCGAGAAGTTTCCGCCTCAGAGGGCAACGGGTTGCTAAGGAAATTGGCGAGGCGACCCTGCAGCAGGAAATGTTGCGCTACGGTTTGCCGCGCGACCTTCTGGACAGCAAGGACATGTCCAAGGTGGTGGAATCCTTTTCACTCAAAAACAAGACAAACTTATACAGTTATATCGGGTCGGGCAGAATCAGGTTGCCGGAAGTGATCGAAAGAATACGTAAACATCTGTTCGGCGGCGCCTCCTTTCTGGTGAAACCCACCGGCGAGTTCAACAAGATCAAGCTCAACACCCTCGATCCCTTGTTCATCAAACTCTCCTCTTGCTGCAAACCCAACCCGGCTGACAAAATGAATTGTGCGCTCCTTACCGAAAAAGCCCTGTCGGTGCACAACAAAAATTGTGAGCGGCTGCACCAGATAAAGTTTCAGAGAGAGGACGCAGTGGACATCAGCTGGGAGCGCTCAACACCCATCCACAAGCTGCAATCCATTCTCTTTGTGCAGTGTACCAGAAAAGAGGCCCTTACGGCGGCGGGGTCGGCCCCGAGTCAGATGAAAATGATCGACATTTCACGCCTGGTGACTAGTTCTCATGACCGTCAGGAGTGGCTTTTAAAATTCGAGGTCGCCGATCTCAGCGGCCTGCAGAAAGTTCTCCGCCATTTCGACAAGACCAATCTCGATTACGAATTTTATCTGGATTTCTAGAAGCCCCTCAGGCTGCTACCCGTTCTCCTGCATTTCGTTTTTACGATAGTTGCTCAACACCTTCGATAGCATATCGGGCAGATCATTTTTCTGTCTGGAACTGCGGCGCAGCTGTTTGAGGGTTTTATCCAGGGTCAGCACCTCACCGAGAAATACATGTCTGAGAATCAGGGAGATAAGGCGGGTAATGGTAGTCAAGTTGGAAATTCTGGACTGCAGGTGCTGGTCGCGGTCAAAGGCGGTGGAGGCAAAAATTTCCACCGGGTCTCCTTCCATTTCGCTGACTGACACATACCAGGTATTCTGTTCCCGGTCCCGGGTTCGATATCGCACCGCGTCAAGCACGTCCGGCAAATCCCTGGGATTTATCTCGCCCGTTTCGCTCTGTTCCAATTCTCTCCCCGTCAGTGTTGCCAGTTTTTTTAACAGATCTGGCTGGTTACTCAGTACTTCAGCGACCTGGCAGCAGGAGGGACAGAATTCATTGCCGTTCTTCTCCGTGAGCAGAGCGGACGTGCCGCATCCGTCGCAGAGTTCCATATCAGCATTCTTTTTCATGGGGCCAAACTCCGGTATGATGTTCAGAAGTAATATATCTTTTCAATAATCGCTGGAATTCTACGCCTGATATCTCACGCGCCCCCAGAGATATGAGATGCTCGGTGGTCATCTGGCAATCGATCAGTTGATACCCCTGTGATTTAAGAAAATTCACCAGATGTATCAAGGCTAATTTAGAACAATTCGGTTTGCCCGAAAACATCGATTCCCCGAAAAAGACCCTGCCCAGTGCGAGCCCGTAGAGACCTCCCGTCAACTCAGCACCCTGCCAGCACTCCACAGAGTGGGCGACCTGTTTCTGGTGAAGCTCTTTATAGGCCGATATCATCTCCCTGGTAATCCAGGTACCTTCATTCTCTTTTCGCGGGATCGAAGCACAAGCCTCAATTACTTTGTCAAAAGCCCTGTTAATGGTCAGAGTATAGGTATTGTTCTTCCAATAGCGGTTCAGCCGTTTTGATACTTTCAATTCCTCGGGTACCAGAATGAGCCGCGGAGAAGTGAACCACCAGAGGATGGGGTCGCCTTCGGAGAACCAGGGAAATATCCCGTGACGATAGGCGGCTATCAGCCTCGATGTACTGAGATCACCCCCCACCGCAAGTAGACCGTTGGGCTCCGCCAGGTCTGGGTGGGGGAATACGTGCTCTTCGATCAGTTGGAATACTGGCATGAATTTTTAGGGTTGAACCGTTTTGTCTTATCCTGAAGTTAATCATTTATACTGGAGGTAAAGCGAATTACTGAACGCGGCAATTGTACGGGGAATTTAGCGCACTTCCTGGAAATGGCTGCAAAAACCATTCAGGACTCGATGAAGACCAGGAGTTTCCAGGTGCGGCTGCTTCTCTGAACGTATATCGCTGCGCCAGAAAAATTTCGAATGACACACAATATTTATAATTATATTAATATCTTAAAGGGAAAATATGTGTCGGAAAATAATTTTATACGTCGTGTAGCAGTGGTGATGGCTGCGATTATTCTCCTGGCGGTTCGTGAAATTTATTTTAAAAACGTGCACCTGGTGCTGCCCTGACACCAATATTTTTTTGCGAAAAAGCATCTTTATGTTACAAGTCTTTTGTGCTATCAGGACGGGAAACTGATATAATTAAAATTCTCCTTTAATCACGTGTAACTCTATGGATAGAAACCGACAACCCTTTCAGGACACGATTGACACCGCCATATTCTATGGTGGTGGTGCGCGAAGGGAGATTGTTGATGATATAAAAGCCGCACTTGCCGATGATGTCGAGCTGCTCACCCTGGCAGGCACCGACGGATCCGGCAAAACCATGATCTGCAAGGTGGTCGAGGAGGAACTGCGGGGAACTGCAGAGCTGCTGTTTTTTGAGCAGGGTGTGGAATCTTTTGATGAGGTGGTGAACCGCATTGCCGCCCACGTAGAGCTCGAGGAAGATGAGCAGACGGATAGGAACACCCGTCTGGAAAAAGCGGTAGAGATTCTAAATCAGCAGGACCGCCGGTTGATACTTATTCTGGACGGGGCGGAAAAGATTTTTCTGGCTACTCTGGAAAGAATCCGGAGGATGATGGACCAGGTAAATAGTTCCCGACTTGCGATTCAACTGCTTATCAGCGGTCGACCGCTTTTCTCGCTGAACTTCAAGCAACTGGCCATCATCAACTTCAAAGATATCAAGGAACAGCACTTCAGCCTGGACCCGCTTGACGGCAGGGCCACGCATCTCTACCTCAACCATTGTCTCGATCAATCTGACACCGAGGAGCAGAAAAGATTCTCTCTTTCCCAGGCAGAGGAAATCGCCGATATCGCCCGGGGAAACTTCAAACTCATCAACCAGTTGGCGAGGAAACTCCACGATCTGAAACGGTTGGCCAGCGGGAAGGATGAGGCCGTTGAAGACGCTTATGATGATGACGCCGACCAGGTTGGTGCACCTTCCCGGCTGGCGACCGGGCTGGCCAATGTCGATCTGGATTTTCTCAAAGTCCCGAAGATAGCGATGCGCTGGTATGCTGTCGGCGGCGCTATTGTCGTTATTGTTCTTCTCATTGCACTGCTTCGGGGTGGGGGAGAAGAGGACAGCGCCGATACACTTCCCGGAACCGAAAATGTCCCCGATCTTACCCTCGAGAACGTGGAACCGGACCCAATCGAAATACCAGAGCCTTCAATAACCGTGGAACCATTGCAGCCGCCTTCACCAGGCGTTGCACCAGAAGAGCCTCAGCCCACGGTCGCTGAAAACCGTCCAGCCGAAAGTTCTCCTGAACCATTAGAGGAGACTCGGGAACCTCTGGCCCAGTCCGAAGACGAGATTGAGACTGATACCACCCCTGAAACTTCCCCGGATGAAACAGCGACGATC
>CBFCWR010000019.1:0-16805 GCA_965601575.1 uncultured Desulfofustis sp.
AAGAGTACGAGTTGGAGGTGATGCGCGATGCCAAGGATAACGTGGTCATCATCTGTTCGATCGAAAATGTAGATGCCATGGGAGTACACACCGGCGACTCGATAACCGTCGCCCCGGCCCAGACCCTTACCGATCGTGAATACCAGCAAATGCGCGACGCAGCGATTGCGATAATCAGAGAGATCGGCGTGGAGACCGGCGGCTCCAATGTGCAGTTCGCGGTCAACCCCGAAGATGGCGAATTGATGGTCATCGAGATGAATCCGCGGGTCTCGCGGAGTTCCGCTCTGGCCTCCAAGGCTACCGGCTTTCCCATCGCCAAGATCGCCGCCAAGCTGGCAGTGGGCTACACGCTCGATGAGATCCCCAACGACATCACCCGAGAGACTTATGCGTCCTTTGAGCCGACCATCGATTACTGCGTGGTAAAGATTCCCCGCTGGACCTTTGAAAAGTTTCCCGATGCCGAAGATTTTCTGACCACTTCGATGAAGTCGGTGGGTGAAACCATGGCCATTGGCCGAACCTTCAAGGAGGCTTTTCAGAAAGGCATGCGATCGCTGGAAATCGGCAGATTCGGCTTTGGCGGCGACGGCCGCGAGCAGTTGGAACACCTCGATATTCACGATCTCCGAAGCGGCCTGGTGACGCCAAGTTCAAAACGCCTTGCCTATCTCTACGAGGCTCTCAGACGAAGGGTCGAGCGTCCGACCATTTACCAATGGACCAAAATAGATCCCTGGTTCCTGTACAATCTGCAGCAGATCGTCGACACCGAAGAGCAGATCCGAGGCCGAGGTTACACCGGGCTCGACGAGGACTTTCTGCGCCACAGCAAGCAGCAGGGATTCTCCGACAGACAGATCGCCTATCTCACCGGCACGTCCGAGGAAGATGTCAGGTCACTGCGTAAAGACAGGGGAGTGGTCCCGGTCTACAAGCTGGTGGATACCTGCGGAGCCGAATTTGAGTCATACACCCCTTACTGCTATTCCACCTACGAACAGGAAAACGAGGCCTTCCGGAGCGATCGTCAAAAAATCATCATCCTCGGCGGCGGCCCCAATCGCATTGGCCAGGGAATAGAATTTGACTATTGCTGCGTTCACGCCTCCTTTGCCCTGCGGGAAATCGGGGTCGAATCGATCATGGTCAACTCCAATCCGGAGACCGTGTCGACCGACTACGACACCTCCGACAAGCTCTATTTTGAACCGTTAACCCGTGAAGATGTGCTGAGTATCATCGACCAGGAGCGGCCCGACGGCGTCATCGTCCAGTTTGGCGGCCAGACTCCCCTGAATCTTGCCGTACCACTGGAAGAGGCTGGGGTCAAAATTATCGGCACTCCTCCCGACGCAATAGACCGAGCCGAGGATCGAGAACGGTTTCAGAAATTTCTCAGGAAACTCAACCTCAGGCAACCTCAGAACGACACCGTCTTCACCCAGGAAGAAGCAATTAGTGCGGCAAATGGTATCGGATATCCGGTGGTTATCCGGCCATCCTATGTGCTTGGTGGCCGAGCCATGAGAATTGCCTACAACGAGGACGGGATCAGGGAATTCATGGAATCCATAGACGGATCCGACCAGGAACACCCGATCCTCATCGACCAGTTTCTCAAGGATGCCACTGAAATTGATGTTGACGCCATCAGTGACGGCACGACCACCGTAATTGGCGGTATCATGGAACACATAGAGGAAGCTGGAATTCACTCCGGCGACTCAGCCTGCGTGTTGCCTCCCCACTCCCTTTCGGAAGCGATAATCGAGGAAATTGAGCACGCCAGCCGGGCCATGGCCGTCGAACTTGGGGTGATCGGCCTGATGAACGTGCAGTTCGCGGTCAAAGATGAAACTTTGTACGTGCTGGAGGTCAATCCCCGCGCTTCCAGAACGGTACCTTTCGTCAGCAAAGCCACCGGAGTGCCGCTGGCCAAACTGGCAACCAAAATAATGATGGGCATGAGTCTCGCCGACCTCGGCCTCACCAAGGAGGTGTCGATCAATCACTGGGCGGTGAAAGAAGCGGTGTTCCCTTTCGACCGTTTTGAAGGGGTTGACACCCTGCTCGGACCGGAGATGAAATCAACCGGCGAAGTCATGGGCATCGACGACAATCTTGGCCTGGCCATCGGCAAGGCTCTGCAGGCTGCCGGATCGACTCTTCCGGAAAAAGGCAATGTCTTTATCTCGGTTCGGCATGGAGACAAGGAAGCGATCGTGCCGGTTGCCGCCGAGCTTAAAAAACTGGGCTACACCATTTTCGCCACCGATGGGACAAATCGGGTCTTGTTTGACAATGGTATCGACAGCCATCGCATAAACAAGATTTCCGAGGGACGCCCCCATATTCTCGACATGGTTCACAACCGTGAAATCACGTGGATTATCAACACCTCCCTGGGGCAACGTACGACCGAAGACAGTTACCGCATCAGGCGAGCCGCGATCGATCTGCATATTCCCTACACGACCACGACCAATGGGGCCGCTGCCTTTGTGAGTGCGATGAAAGCGTTCAGCGAAGAGCAGATCGGGGTTAAACCTGTACAAAAATTTGCCTGATGACTACAATTAGTAGTGTACAGTGCTCGACAACCCACGAAGATGTTTTAGTTTAGGCACTGACATTAAAAACTGATTTATCACAATTGCATTTAGTTTTGCCGGGAGGCTCATTTGAACACCTTTTACAAGAATCTGAGCATGTGGCTGGTGATCGGCTTGACCATGATCCTGCTCTTCAACCTTTTCAACAAACCGCAGGGCAATGTCTCGACGCTGACCTACAGCGATTTCATGGCCAAAATCGAGAACAAGTCAATCAACCGCGTCCGTATCGATGGCGACACCATTTCAGGGACGCTGCAGGACGGCCAGCCGTTCAGGACCATCTATCCGGTCACCGATGCCGAACTCATTCCGCTTCTCAGAGAAGCGGGCGTCGACATAACGGTCAAACAGGCTCAGAAAGATAACTGGTTGATGACCATCTTTGTCTCCTGGTTTCCGATGCTGCTGCTTATCGGTGTCTGGATTTTCTTCATGCGCCAGATGCAGGGCGGCGGTAAAGGCGGCGCGCTCTCTTTTGGCAAAACCAGGGCGCGGCTGATGGAACAGGGCACCAACAAGGTGACCTTTGCCGACGTCGCCGGTATCGATGAGGCCAAGGAAGAACTTGAAGAGATCATCGATTTTCTCAAGGACCCGCACAAATTCACTCAGCTCGGCGGCAGAATCCCCAAAGGCGTCCTCCTGGCCGGATCCCCAGGAACGGGTAAAACGCTTCTGGCCAGAGCCATTGCCGGCGAAGCGGACGTACCATTTTTCTCCATTTCAGGCTCCGATTTCGTCGAGATGTTTGTCGGTGTTGGTGCCTCGAGGGTCAGAGATTTGTTCAACCAGGGGAAAAAGCATGCTCCCTGCATCATCTTCATCGATGAGATTGATGCCGTGGGGCGCCATCGAGGCGCCGGTCTCGGAGGCGGACATGATGAACGGGAACAGACGCTCAACCAGCTCCTGGTCGAGATGGACGGTTTCGAATCCAACGAGGGCGTCATCATTGTCGCCGCCACCAACCGACCCGACGTCCTCGATCCTGCACTGCTGCGGCCCGGCCGCTTCGATCGTCAGGTAGTCGTGCCGATCCCCGATGTCGGCGGCCGCTCGAAGATTCTCGAAATATACGGCCGAAAAACCAAGATGGCCGCCAACATCGACTATGAGATCCTGGCCCGAGGCACCCCGGGATTTTCCGGTGCCGACCTGGAGAATCTCATCAACGAGGCAGCTCTCATGGCAGCCCGGGAAGGGGCCAAGGAGATTACCCTCGAGCTGCTTGAAAAGGCCAAAGATAAGATCATGATGGGTGCCGAACGGCGCTCCATGATCATCACCGAGAAAGAAAAGGAAGTTACTGCCTACCACGAGGCCGGGCATGCATTGGTGGCCTATTTGCTGCCCGATACTGATCCGATCCACAAAGTAACCATCATCCCGCGTGGGCGCGCCCTGGGCCTGACCATGCAGCTGCCCATTGATGAAAAATATACGCACTCCAAGGGCTATCTGAAAAATTCCATCTGCATCCTCTTTGGCGGCCGCATAGCTGAAAAACTTATCTTCAACGAAATCACCACGGGCGCCGGCAACGATCTGGAAAGAGCAACAGAACTTGCCAGAAAAATGGTGTGTGAATGGGGTATGAGCGACGAACTGGGTCCCCTCACCTACGGCAAGAAGGAAGAACAGATCTTTCTGGGAAGAGAGATTGCCCAGCATCGCGATTTCAGCGAGGAAACCGCCCGGCAGATAGACATGGCCGTGAAAGAGATAATCGTTGAAGCCAGCACCAAGGTCACCGAGCTTCTTGAAGGACATCGAGATATTCTCAAACGGATGGCCGATGAGCTGCTCGAAAAAGAGACCATTGTTCTGGATGACATTCAGCGAATCCTGGCTGAACTGCGGCCCGACGAACATCCGCGCGAGGAGCCCCAGCCTGCACCTGCTCAACCGGCTGCTCAACAGCCCGAAGAAACCGTTACCGAGGCTGAGGCTGAGACACCCCCCATCGACGTCCCTCCCACGGAGGAGACAGGAGGACGGGAAGAACCGGGGGTCAGTTCATGACCATTGCCCGATCCGTCAGGATCATGGGCATTCTCAATGTAACACCTGATTCGTTCTCGGACGGCGGTATTTTCTTTGATTCCCACGCCGCCCTTGACCAGGCCCGCATCTTGATCGACGACGGGGCCGACATCATTGACGTGGGCGGCGAGTCCACCCGGCCCTATGCCGACCCGGTCACGCTCGAGGACGAGCTCCGCCGCGTTATTCCGATAATTCGGTCGATTCGCTCCCTCTCGGATATCACCGTTTCCATCGACACCTCCAAGGCCGAAGTTGCCAGGCAGGCGCTCGGGGCGGGTGCTGATATCATTAACGATGTCAGTGCACTGCGTAATGATCCGGCAATGATTGACGTGGTCCGTCAAAGCAATGCCGAGCTGATTATCATGCACATGCAGGGTACGCCCGGCACCATGCAGGACGCCCCCCATTACGATGATGTGGTTGAAGATGTCCTGTCTTTCTTCAGGGAACGGCTCGATTTTCTCGAAGCTGAGGGAATTGATTTGAACAGAGTCATTATCGATCCGGGCATCGGGTTTGGCAAAAAGCTGGAGCATAATCTTCAGCTTCTCAATCGATTGGAACGTCTTGGCGAACTTGGAAGACCTGTGCTTCTAGGGCACAGTCGAAAGAGATTCCTGGGGGATTTGACCGGTCTCGAGGCCGATCAGCGTGATGCGATTAGCAGCGTTGTTTCGGCGCTGAGTCTTGATAAAAATATATCGGTATTCAGAGTACACGATGTGGCGGCAACCCGGGAAGCCATCACAGTCGCCAGGGCCATTAAACTGGCCTAAAAAAACGGGGCCTCAGCATGATGTTTCTTCAGGCCTGGTGGAGAGAGGGAGTGAAAGAAGAGAAGAGTCGGCCCGTTTTCACATCATGCAAAGACCCTTATGCCCTTATTATAATCACTGTTTTACCTTATGGTATGGCACCATGATTTTAATTGGTGCTCACTCCTATATTCCTTTGCTGGCGTGCTCTCTGTACGATTCCTTCGGCCATTAGCACGGCCAGCGCGCTCCACACCAGCAGGAAGCCGATCAAACGGCTGAAAGGAAACTCCTCGCCATAGACCAGCACCCCGATCAGCAGGTTGAGCGTCGGTGCCGTATACTGCAGAATACCCAACCAGAACATCGGTATCTTCTGGGCAGCATAGCCAAAGAGCAGAAGCGGCACGGTGGTTATCAACCCGGTGCCGGCGAGCAGCATCATGGTACGCAAATCCCCATGCAAAAAACCGGAACTGCCGTCTCTACCAAGGTATATAATGAACGCCAGGGCCGGCAGGAAAAAGATCATTGTTTCCAGATAGAGGCTTTTCATTGGCCCAATTTGTATCTTTTTATGAATCAGCCCGTAGACCGCAAAGGTCATTGCCAGCGCCAGGGCTATCCAGGGAAAGGTCCCATACACCAGGGTGAGATAGACCACTCCAGCAGCGGCCAGGCCCAGGGCTGCAACCTGGCCGCCACGCAGCCTCTCTTTCAAAAAGAACACCCCAAAACCAACCGTCACCAGAGGATTGATATAGTACCCCAGGCTGGTCTCGACGATATAGCCCGCATTCACTGCCCAGATATAGATAAACCAGTTGATTGACAAGAGCGCCGCACTTCCGGCAGAAATGGACAGGGTCCTTCTGCTCCGGAGTTGCAGCAACGCATTCTTCTGCCCGGACAGGACAAGAAAGAGAACGACGAAAGGAAGCGACCAGGCCATACGGTGGCCGAGTATCTCGTAGGAAGGCACATGATCGAGCGCCTTCCAGTAGATTGGCAGTATGCCCCAGATCAAGTAGGAGACCGACGCCGCGACCATACCGCGGTGCAGCTGGCTGCTCATGCTCCGAACAACAATCCGCTTTTGAGCCAGTAATAGCAGATGTAGCTGCCGGCCAGAATCAGAAGCACTGCTGATATCCTGTTCACATAGGGGACGATTCGCCTGAACAGAGAAAGAACCGCACCACCTTTGACCAGCGCCATGGCGACGCTCAACACCAGCAGCACGGAACCGGTGCCAAGAATATAGAGAAAGAACTGGATAAGACCTGAGATAAAATCACCTGAGGTTAACGAACCGCCCACCACCACCAGGAAAATTGGCAGCGTGCAGCCCAGTGAAGTGGCGCCGAAGCCAAGGCCGAAAAGGAAAAAACCTTTCACACTTATATTGCGCGGATCGCCAATCCGGGAAGAAATGCTGGTCATGAAATCGAGCGATACGTGCTTGCCGAGCATCAGCCAGACACCCAGTAGAATCAGACACGCACCAATAATCACCGACATCCAGGGCATGGCTGCCAAGAGAAAGGAGCCGCCCGCCGAGACTATGATGCCAAGCACACCAAACAGCAAGCCAAAGCCGGCCGTGACCACTGCGGCAACCCCCGCGGCTCTTCCCACCCTGACGTACCAGGCCCGTTCGCGGTAGTGCGCATCATCGGCCCCCAGATAGAGTGACAGATACACCGGCAATAAGGCAAATCCGCAGGGATTTACCGCCGAGACCATACCTGCACCAAATGCATAACCGAGCTGGAGCACAGTGGCCAGATCACCAATCGATTGACTCAACCAAGCCTGGAATTCCATATTTGTTTCATATTTTCTTGCGGGGAATCTACACCCGGATGGGTATGCCAATAATTCCTCATTTAACACACTACAAACCGCTCAACCATAATCCCAGAGGCGCGGCTTTGCAATGCAGATTGGCAGGTAAAGACCGTTGTAATGAATGTTAAATATTTTTATCAATTAACTAATTGATTTATTATGTTTTTATTAAAAAAGGCGACCGTGGTCGATTTTCTACTTGACTTCGGTCGACTTTATGTTAATAATCCGACCGCAGTCGACTTTCCTGCATGACATAATTGAGCGGGACAGAATAACCCTTTGAAATTTATGACAAATACTACACCGTGGTACTAAGCGCCAATGTACCAAAACCACAATTTTGGGCCTCATCATGAGTTCTATTAGAGAACAGCACAAAATCAGGACCAGACGATGCATCCTTGATTCAGCGGTCAAGCTATTTTCCCGAAAGGGCTTCGAACAGACATCGATTGAAGAACTTGCTCGAGAAGCCGGCATCGGTAAAGGGACGATTTACAGCTATTTTCAGACCAAGCGAGACATCGTCAAAGCGTTTTGTGACGACCAGCTTGAGTTCGCCAGAAGTGAACTGGCGGCGAAGTCGAACCCTGACGCGCCGCTCATTGACCAGCTCATGATCATTTTTATGGCCGACTTCAACTATGTCACCGAGCATAAGGAATTCGGCCGTGTGTATCTGCATGAAAAAGTATTTCCCAAGGACCCTCTCTCAGAAGAGGATTTCCAGGTACAGAACGATTATTTCGATATGCTCTACCCCATCTACCGCCGGGCCCAGGAACTGGGAGAGCTGCGCAGTGATTTGGAATTGCTGCATATCTCAGGACATATCTACGCAATTTATCTGCTGATGCTGTCGTGCTGGTACACCGGCATGATTCCCACTGAAAATATCGGTGAAGCCATGAGAACGATGCTGAACCAGACCATTGAAGGTCTCAAACCATAAATCATCCGGTGAAGCCATGAAAACCGAGTATCAAAAACCGACGACGCTCAGAGGCAAAATCGTCTTCTTCTTCTGGTACAATTTGCCTCGAATGGTTCTGCTGGCCATGGGCGTCATGATCGTGATGCTGTTTGCGACCATCAGCGATAAGAAATCGGCTATTCAAGCCGAGCAGGAGGCCGCCACCAAGGAGGAGCGCCCGCCCGTCAATACCGTGGTCATGCAGGTACAGCCCACGGCGATCAGCAATCGGCTCAATCTGCCCGGCTCTATCGAGTCCTGGAATGAACTTGAGATGACCACCAAGATTGCCGGTACAGTAGAGGAAGTGATGGTCAAGGAAGGTGACACCGTAAAAGAAGGCGATATCCTGATCCAGATCGAATCGGCCGATTACCGGATCGCCCTCGAGCGGGCTCAGGCCGCCTTCAATCTGGCCAAAGCCGACTATCAGCGCGATAAATCGGTCTACTCCAAAGGTGTCATTCCCACCGCAGAACTGGAAGCCCGCGAAACCCGGATGGCCACCGCCAAAGCCGATCTCGATAATGCCAAGTTGATGTACGAGCGGGCCACGATAAAGGCACCGATCGACGGGGTGGTGAGGCGCCTCGACGCCAGGGTTGGTCTTTACCTCGGGGTTGGCGACCCGGTGGGGAAAATTTTACAGATCGACCGGGTCAAAGCGGTGATTGGCATCCCCGAATCCGACGTGACCGCGGTTCGCGGTCTCGACACCGTCGAGGTCACGATCAAGGCCCTGGACGATCTCAGGGTTGTCGGCAAAAACTACTTTATTTCCAGTTCCCCCGAGACCCTGGCCCGGCTCTACCGTCTGGAATTGGAGATTGACAACCCCGATCACCTGATCCTGCCAGGCATGTTCGCCCGTGCCGACATCGTCAAGCAGAGCAGAGATCAGGCCCTCTCCATCCCCTTCTACTCGATCATATCGCGCAACAATGAGCAGTACGTCTTCGTCGAAAAAGATGGGGTAGCGGAAAAACGCGCTGTGACAACCGGCATCATGGAAGAGTGGATGGTCGAAATTACCGACGGTCTCGAACCCGGCGACCACGTCGTGGTCGAGGGACACCGGGACGTCGAGGACGGCCGCAAAGTTAAAGTCGTGAAAACGCTCACCGATCTGGAGGCGTACGCGTTATGATAATTTCCGATACCGCAGTAAGAAAAAGCACGACCGTTCTTGTGCTGGCCCTGCTGCTCATCATCGTCGGTGTCTATTCGTATATGGTCCTGCCCCGTGAGAGCGAACCGGACATCACCATTCCCAATGTCTTCGTATCGACCAGCTACCGCGGTGTATCGCCCACTGACATGGAGACGGCGATTACCATCGAAATCGAAAAGAAGCTCAAGGGGCTCGACGGGGTAAAAAAAATCCAATCGGTGAGTTCCGAGGGACTGAGTTCAATCAACATTGAATTCATTACCGGCACCGACATCGATCAGGCCCTGCAGGATGTCAAGGACAAGGTTGATGAGGCATTGGGTGAACTGCCCACCGACCTCGAGGACGACCCCACCGTGTTCGAGGTCAACTTTTCCGAGATGCCCATCGCCGTGTTCTCCCTGTCCGGCACCTGCGGGCTTCCGTGTCTGAAAAAGATCGCCGACGACCTCCAGGATGACATCGAAGCGATCACCGGCGTGCTTGAAGTCGACGTGACCGGCGGCCTGGAACGTGAAATAAGGGTCGAAATAGATTCGCAGAAACTGGCCCATTACGGCCTGTCCATCGATGATTTCCAGCGCATTCTCTACGGCGAAAACCAGAACACCTCGGGCGGCGCTATCCGCCTCGGCAGCGGCCGTTTCCAGCTGCGGGTACCTGGCGAATTCACTAGTCCGGAAGAAATCTTTGGTCTGGTGCTCACCACCCACCAGGGTGCGCCCGTCTACCTCAAGGACGTCGCCAACGTGGTCGATGATTTCAAAGAGGAAGTGTCACGCTCGAGGCTCAACGGCAGAGATGCGGTCAACATCTCTGTCAAGAAGCGAACCGGTGAGAATATCATCCGGATCAGCGACGCAGTGGATGAGATTATCCAGGAAGTACAGGTCAGCTGGCCAAGCGGCACCGAAATCACCAAGGTTATGGATAAATCGACCGATATCAAGAACCTGGTGGCCGATCTGGAGAACAATATCCTCAGCGGACTGGTGCTGGTGCTGATCGTCATCTTTTTGGTCATGGGGATACGCAACGCACTGCTGGTCAGTCTGGCCATACCTTTTTCGATGCTGCTCTCTTTCTCGATACTCTACCTGCTCGGCATAACCCTCAATATGGTGGTACTCTTCAGCCTGACCCTGGCCCTGGGCATGCTGGTCGACAATGCCATCGTCATCGTCGAAAATTCCTATCGCTTCATGGAGCAGGGAGCCTCCCGGGTGGAGGCGGCCATGAAGGCTACCTCCGAAGTGGCCTATCCGGTCATGGGATCGACTTTGACCACCCTGGCCGCCTTCTCCCCGATGCTCTTCTGGCCCGGTATCATGGGCGAGTTCATGGGCTACATGCCGTTGACCCTGATCATCACCCTCGCATCCAGCCTGTTCGTGGCCATGGTGATCAACCCGGCCATGGTATCTCTGTTCATGAAGCTGAAGAATCCACAAAAGACCGCCCCGGCCTATAGCCTGGAAGACATGTCTGCAGCCGTCAACAAACCGGCCGAGATCAGGGGCTTCCTGCTGACCAGATACACCAAGTCCCTGTCCCGGGCGCTGCGCATGCCGTTCACCGTCATCGGCATCGCCTTCTGCGTGCTCATCTTGATGTTTCAGGGCTGGTTGATCGTGGTCGGTCTGAAAAAGCCGGTTGAGTTCTTCCCGGAAATCGATCCCAAGGGAATC
Source organism: uncultured Desulfofustis sp. (assembly GCA_965601575.1). Taxonomy (GTDB): domain Bacteria; phylum Desulfobacterota; class Desulfobulbia; order Desulfobulbales; family Desulfocapsaceae; genus JABDQA01. Next base: position 11,112 of record CBFCWR010000019.1, read on the forward strand.
TACGTGAATATCGATGTTCCTGAAGGTGCGGATATTGATTACATAGACACGATAACCAAACGGGTCGAGTACATGATCAGCGGCGTTGACACAGATATCGACGGCAGCCCGGTGGATCCCCAGATGACCCCGCTCCAGGCACTCGCCGGAAAAGATCATGAAAAAGCAGGTGGTGAGTCGATCACCGGACCCAGCGATATTGCCAATGTCGAATCGATCTACACCCGCGGTACCGTGAGCTCCGGGGGAGGATCGTCATTTTCGGCCAACACCCCGAATCATATCGGTGTCCGTTTTCTCGATCTCAAAGACCGCGTCAACTCCTCGCATCAAGATGTGGAGGAAATTCGAGAAAGGATCAAATACATACCCGGCGGAGAAATCACCATCGCCAGTGAAGAGGAAGGCCCGCCGACGGGCGCCCCGATCAATATAGAGATTGCCGGGGAAAATTTCCAGATTCTGGGCGAAATTGCTAAAAAGATCAAAGATGTCCTGGCCACGGTTCCCCATGTCGAGGACATCAGGGACGATTTCGTCGAGGGAATTCCCTCGGTACAGGTGGTGGTCGACAGGCAGAAGGCGGCGCTCTTCGGCATGACCACCAATATGATCGGCTTCGCTCTCAAGAGCGCCTATAACGGGCTGGAAGTCTCCTCCTTCCGCGAGGGCGACGATGATTACGACATCACCGTGCAACTCAAGGAGTCAGACCGCAAGGTGGTCGATATTCTCAACGAGCTCATGCTGCCGACGCCCTCGGGCGAACTGGTACCGCTGTCAACGGTTGCCGAAATAACCTTTGCCGGCTCCATCGGCGACATCAACCGGATCAACAACGAGCGGGTCGTCACGGTCAAGGCCAACGTCGACGAGACAAAAATCCCCGGTCCTGTGGCCCGCGCTGAAGCCGAGAAGTTTCTTACCCAGTTTCCCATGCCCCCGGGATACAGCGTCAAATTTACCGGTGAATTTGAATTCCAGCAGGAATCAGAAGATTTTCTGACCAAGGCATTCATGGTCGCCCTGCTGCTGATTTTCCTGATTCTGGTTTCCATGTTCAACTCGGTGACCCAGCCCTTTATCATCATGACTTCGGTCATTTTGTCGCTGGGAGGTGCGTTCCTGGGCCTGGCCCTGTTCCGCCAGCCGTTTGGCATCATCATGACCGGTGTCGGGGTCATTTCCCTGGCCGGGGTTGTGGTGAACAACGCCATAGTCCTCATCGACTACACCAATAAATTGCGGGCCCGAGGCTATGAACTGCGCGACGCGGTCATCGCCGCCGGGGCTACCCGGCTGCGTCCGGTTCTGCTTACCGCGGTGACCACTATTCTGGGGCTTATACCTATGGTGACCGGGGTATCGTTTGATTTCCACACCATGTCGATCTCCTGGGTCAGCGAGTCCAGCCAGTGGTGGCGCTCGATGGCAGTGGTCGTTATTTTCGGCTTGATGGTCGCCACCTTCCTGACTCTGATTGTGGTGCCCACGCTCTATTATTTACTGGAACAGGCTTCTGAATTCAGGCAACGGACCGCTGACAGAATCAGGGTACTCTACTGGAAGCCTTTTCCATACCTGGCAGGAGAACCTTTAACCCCGAAGGAACCCAAATAATGCGCCTGATATCACTTCTGACATCCCTCGCTCTTTTTCTGCTGCTTTTGGTGAATAGTGCCGTTTCCCAAACCGAAAAGCAGGACATCGATCTCAGTTTGGCTGAGGCCGTGCAGACCGCCTTGTTGAAGAACCTGGGTTTGCGGCTCAGCCAAGAAGACGTGGTCAGTGCTGAAGGTGCCGCCCTGGCAGCTGAAGGTGCGTTCGACTACCAGCTCAGCGGTGAAGTCGGCGCCGGAGAAAAAGACGAGGAACCGGTGACCGCAATCGAAGGCAGCGAGGAGAGGACTGCGGGCTTTAAGGCGGGGGTGGAGAAACGGTTCACCCCGGGTACGGAAGTAGGCCTGAACTGGAATAACGGCAACCTCGATACCGACTCCGACATCTACTTTTTTGACCCGGTCTACAGTACCGACCTGACAGTCGACCTCCGACAGCCGCTTTTAAAGGGATTTGGGAAAAAGGCGCAGCTTGCAGACCTGAACAGCGCCAGGACTCAGCTGGAGGCATCTTCATTTCTGGTGGATTCCGAAGCAGCTGATCTCGCCGCCCAGGTCAAGCAGGCCTATTGGGAGCTGGTGTTCGCCCGCCAGAACCTGGAAGTGATCCAGCTGTCACTGACTCTGGCAGAGAAGCTGAGGGATGAGACTGCCGCCAAAATTGAAGCGGGGCAATTGGCTGAAATCGATCTCTTTCAGCCCGAATCAGAGGTTGCACTGAGAGAACAGGACCTGATCACCGGTGAACGGGAGATAGGTTTTGCCGAAGACAATTTGAAATTGCTGATGAATACCGAGGACTGGCTGATTCCATTCAACCCGGTGGACCTGCCAACTACGGATCCGGTGTATCCAGAGATCCGGCAGGTGTATGACAATGCCATGGCCAACCGTCCCGATCTGCAGGCCGCCTCACTTCAGGTAAAAGCATTGCAATATCAGCTCGAAAAAGCCGACAACGACAGAAAACCGGCGCTCGACATCCTGGGTTCGCTCGGCTTTGGGGGGCGAGCCGAAGATTACTCTTCGGCCCTTGATCGATCGGTATCCGACAGCGATACTGCCTGGCAGCTCGCCCTCACCTTCTCCCGGCCGCTTGACAACTCCCTGGCCGAGGGTCAATATCGGCAGGCATTGGCGGCCCACAACAAGTCCAAAACCAGCATGGAACTGCTGAAACAGGAAATTACCCGCACCGTAAGGGTTACCGTGCGGGATGTGGAACTGGCCCTCAAGGCTATTGATGCTACCCGCAAGACCTCGATAGCCACCAGAAAACGGCTCGAGGCAGAGCAGATAAAGTTTGAAGCGGGCCGGTCGACCACACTCGATGTACTCATTGCCCAACAGGATTATGCCCGGGCCCTGTCCACCGAGAATCGCTCCAAGGTCGTCTACGCCCAGAGCCTCTCCGAGTTGGACCGTATCCAGGGCACCATTACAATCCCCTGAGGCTTACATCTATGCAGACAGGAGGGGCGCAGCTCTACCAATCAGGAATCCTCGCCGAACGGCTCGAGCACGCCTTTGAGGCCCTGAGTGATTGCTGCCTCTGCCCGAGAAACTGTCGGGTGAACAGACTTGAGGGCGAGACCGGCAGATGCGGAACCGCTGATAAGGCGGTGATCGCCAGCTACAGTCCCCATTTCGGAGAGGAGCAGCCTCTGGTCGGCAGCCACGGGTCGGGTACCATCTTTCTGTCGGGCTGCAGCTTGGGGTGCTGTTTTTGTCAGAACTATGACATCAGCCATCACCCGTCCGCCGGTCACCGGATTGACGCTGATTCATTCGCGGCGATAATGCTTGACCTCCAGTCCCGGGGGTGCCACAACATCAATTTCGTCACCCCCAGTCATGTCGTTCCCCAGATCTTGGCGGCCCTCATTCCGGCCTACGAAAACGGCCTTAGACTGCCACTGGTCTATAACAGCAGCGGCTATGACTCGTTATCCACCCTGGAGTTGCTCGACGGTCTGATCGACATCTACATGCCCGACCTCAAATTCTGGGAGAACGAAACCGGTCGCAAGTATGCAGATGCCCCGGACTACCCTGAAATCAGCCGGGCAGCAGTCAGGGAAATGCACCGGCAGGTCGGTGATTTACAGATTGATCAGGACGGGATTGCCCGGCAGGGACTGCTCATAAGGCATTTACTGATGCCCGGTGGGTTAGAGGAAACAAAGGCAATTTTGGAATTCATCGCCCGGCATATATCGACCGACACCTATGTAAACGTGATGGACCAATACCGCCCCTGTGGGACTGCCGAATCTTTTGCGGAATTGCGGTCGACCATAAGCCATGAACATTATTCAGAGGCACTCGACTACGCCCAGAAAATTGGCCTTGCACGTCTTGATCAGCGTGACCTGGCAGCGCTGCTGAAGCGCCTCGGTATCTCCCATTAGAACACGTCTCGGTCTACTCCCAGGCAGCAAGATTGGTCTCTATAAAATCGATGATCTTCTGCTGCTCCTCACTCCCCTTACCCGTAACGACAAGCGCTTCCCCAAAAGCGAAATACACTTTGCGGGAAGGTACAATCTTCCCGAAATCCTTGGCTATTTTTCCATTTTCCCAGGCATCGGTGCGCAGTGCCAGTGGAATTATCGGGACTCCGGCCTTGCGGGCGAGTTTGACCCCGATAGTACTGAACTGTTCAGGATTGAACGGTGTCCTGGTGGTCTGAGGAAAGACCATGATTGAGAGTCCCTGCCCGACCCTCTGAGCTCCCTGTTCCAGGACAATTTTCAAATCCAATCGCGGGTTGGTGCGGGTGACCGCGATGGGATCGAGCGAACTCATCACATGTTTGAATATCGGCACTTCGAGCAGACTCTGCTTGATTACGTATGTAAATGGTTTATGGGAAAGAATCCAGGACGGAAGAACCACCGTTTCCATGACACTCAGGTGATTGCCCACGAACACGACAGGGCCATCGACGCCTTTGACATGCTCGAGCCCGGTTACCTTAATCTCGACCCCGACTCCCTCCAGAGCCCGTAATACTTTGATCGAATGTTCCTGCCACACCTCATTAGTATACGCACCGCGTGTGGCAGAATACGCCGATTGGCACACCACGCTTAGAAAACGAGGATAAAAACGTAATGAGGGGAACCAGGGTGCGCCACCACCGGAGCTGATGGATGCGGTCTGATAGGTCGAATCGTTGGACAATAGATTCTGCATTGAGCAATCCTGCCCCGGCAAGGTTCTGCGCTATTGACCGGCTCGGGCTTTTGCCACCGCATCCTTGACAGGAATTTCGAAGGGTTCAAGCCGGCTCAGGAAGCTGGGCAGTTTATTTCTGGCCTCGCGGGCTTCTGCGGGTGTGTCAAATTCGCCCCAATAAAGCATCACTGTTTGGGGCTGTCCGACTTTTCTTAATATGTAGAGCTGATCCATAATCGGCTGATAGCTCTTTTCTGACAGCATGTAGCGAACATTCTGTTGAGCGTCTTCGGAACTCAGGACCATCAGCTGCACGGTATATTTTTGTCTGCTCCCACCAACCAGCCAGCGGGACCCGGCAGCCAGGCGCTGGGCGAAATAGACACTGGAATCTTTTACCTGCCCCGGTGAAGTCGGCCTGACAACGGGCGGGGAGGCGACTTCTTCTTCGGAGCGATCAATGGAAGCGACCCGCTCCGATTGCGAATCAGGGAGTATCGGCTCCTGCTCAGGTTCTACCACGGCCGGAGGTCGGGTAATTTCGTCCGAACGCAGAGGGATTGAACTATCGATCGTGGATTCGGGATCAGCCGACTGGTCCGGCCGTATCTTGCTCTCTTCCTTGAGGGTGACCACTGCGGCAGGAGTCGGCTCGGTGGAAGGAATCCTCTTCGGCAGCACACTCGGCTTCGGGACAGTAGCGGACTCGTCCGAGGGAGGTGTTTCAACTTCTTCGGATGGTTCTGCGGGAACCTGAGTCACTGCAGATTCTTCTGCAATCTCTGCCGGCTCTTCTAAAATCTCTGCCGTCTCTTCTGGAATCTCTGTCGTCTCTTCTGAAATCTCTGCCGTCTCTTCTGGAATCTCTGCCGTCTCTTCTGGAATCTCTGCCGTC
>CBFCWR010000020.1:0-16572 GCA_965601575.1 uncultured Desulfofustis sp.
AAATTTCTCGCATGCCTTGATTTTGAACGAAAATCTTAGTTTTGCAAAAGGCTCCTTGGGTTTACCAAACCATTTGTGCCACTCTTGCTTTTCCCATTTTTCATATATATCTTCAACATTGATCGTTTTTGCTCAAACCCTCCGGCTTCGCTTGCCGGTCTTCGAAAAGTTGGTTCGAAGCAGAGTCGATGCGGATTCTTTTGGGTTTGATTGAGATGTCACATGCTCCACCTGTCATTGAGATATTGCCTCTTAGCCTTGTTGGTTGGACTTTTAAGTCTACTACCGACTGCCCGCGCCATTTCTGAAGACTCCTATCTAGACCAGGCTCGAAAAGCGCTTAAGCACGGATATTATGAAACCGCGCTTGACCTTTTTGACCTCGCATCAGATGAGGCCGGTATTGGTGCAGTTGTCGGTGCCAACCGCATCCGCGTTATGACCGGTGACTACTCCGAAGCTGAGAAATCTTTGCGGCAGTCGATGACCGCATTCGGCCAAAACGAAACGATACACTCCCAGCTCGCTGAAGTACTTACGCTGACAGGTCGCTCAGGTGAGGCGCTTCAGATTTTGGAACCTTTCATCGCTGAACAAATTGCCAGCGTCCGAAGTTTGACACAGTTTGGCAATATCCTCACCTTGCATGGGCGAAGATCTGAAGCCGAGCGCTACTACTTGCGGGCAATTTCCTATTATGACCGTGGGCTGGTTTTTGAAGCCGAAGATATTGCCTTTGTGGCAGTAGCCTGCCGTGAACTCGAGCGTTTCCACGATGCCAACAACCTGTTTCGAGAAGCCGCGCGCCTCGATCCCGAGAACGTTGAGATCCTCCAGCTGTGGGGAGATCTTTTTCGTGAAAAATACAATATCGCCGAAGCACAACGCTCTTACGGGGATATTCTCAAGCAGAATGAAAATTATGTTCCCGCACTCGTCGGAATGGCGATTATTGAAGGGGGACAAGCAGCTCACGCACTTCTGGACAGCGCCCTTGAAGTTAATCCGCGCTCCGAACCAGCTCTTGTGGCCCGTGCGGCTCTGTTTATCGAGGATGAACGCTACAGTGATGCGGCCCATATCCTCGAGCGGGCATTGCAGATCAATCCCGAGTCCATTGAAGCCATGGCAATGCGGGCGGCCATCGCCTTTCTCAAAGACGACAACCAGACGTTTGAAGGACTTGAGAAACAGGCCGCTGAATTGAGTCCCGGTAATGGGGAATTTTATACACGCATTGCTGAAATTTGCGGCCGCAGTTATCGCTTCGACAAAGCCGTTGAAATGGCCCGTAAAGCCGTGGTGCTGAACGACCGGCTCTGGAGTGGGCACACCACCCTGGGTATGAACCTGCTGCGGCAGGGAGATGAAATAAAGGCGCTATATCACCTAGAAGAGGGCTTTCGGGGAGACCCGTTTAACGTGCGGACGATGAACCTGCTGCAGGTACTCGAGGTACTCGATGGGTATGAAACTCGAACGACTGAACACTTCATCGTCCGCCTGCATCCCTCTGAGGCGAATGTGCTCTGGCCCTATTTGAAACCGCTTCTGGAGGAGAGCTGGAAAACGCTCACCGCCAAATACGATTTCATCCCCCAGGGACCGATTCTGATTGAACTGTTCTCCGAGTATGAAGATTTTGCCGTGCGCACTTCGGGTCTGCCCAATATTGGCCACCTCCTCGGGGTCTGTTTCGGCAGTGTAATCACCCTTGGCTCTCCAAAGGGACATACTCCACCCGGTACAATCAACTGGCAGGAGGTTGTCTGGCACGAATTTACCCATGTCATCACCCTGCAGATGACCCAAAACAATATACCTCGCTGGCTCTCCGAAGGCGTTTCCGTTTTTGAAGAAAAAAACGGCCGGCCTGAATGGGGACGGCACCAGGAAATCAAGCTCATAAAGGCCGTTCAGGACAACAGGATTATTGGGCTAAGCGACCTTAACGGCAGCTTTTCCCGAGCCAGATCTTTGGAAGATCTCGATTTTGCCTATTATCAGTCGTCCCTGCTGGTCGAGTTCATTGTCGAGCGCTATGGCTTTGAAAGACTTAAAACGCTAATCCTAAGCTTTGCAGACCAGGTTGATATTGGCGATGTTTTCCTGGAGGTTTTTACCGTTCCACTGGCAGAAGTCGAAGGGCAGTTTATGTCCTGGGTCAACAATCGGGTGGAGATGCTTGATGTCGATGTGGATCAGGGGGTGTCTGATATCCACAGTTGGTTTTCTGCTCATAGCAGCAGTAGCCCAATGGCCTCGGAGGAGCAGAAAAACGCATTGCTTGAAGCATTGTTCCAGCTTGTGACCACCAGCCCGCGTAATTTCTTCGCACATTTCCAGTTGGGACTTATTTTCTACGCTGACGACAATCTTGTCGGGGCCCTGGATCATTTGACCATCGCCAGTGAGCTGCTGCCAGAATACAGCGACACCCCCAATCCTCGGCAGATCCTGGCTGCGATATATGAAGAGCTCGGGGATACCCAGGCCCTGACCCGTGAACTGGAGGCGCTCATTCGGGTCAAGCCATATGCCTATGACGCCTGCCTCAAATTAGCCCGGGCGGCACAATCAGATGGCGACTATGACCGGGTCGCCGATTATCTGGAGAAAGCCATTGCTCTCAATCCATACGATCAGGGGGTCCACCGTTTATTGGCTGCCGCCGCCATGGAACAGCTGGATTATGCAACGGCCATCAGGGAATACGCAGTGCTGCTAGCTCTGGATGACACCGATCCTGCCTTGGCCAATACAAATCTCGCCGAAGCCTTCTTGCTCCATGGACAAAAAGCAGAGGCCAAACGTTATGCGCTGGCGGCTCTGGAAATTGCTCCGATGTTTGAACGGGCCCAGGATATTCTCCTGAGCACAGTGGATCCTTGAGTCGCCTGTGGAGAATGACTTTATCGTGGAAGACACCGGCGCCGCGTTACGATAAGGAGCTTTCAGCTCCGACCTGATCCGGTCAAATGTTCCAGTTCCTGAAAGGACAATTTCAGGACTCGACTGCAGCGTCTGAAACCCTGCACTGTCAAACCAGAAGCATCGTTTCAGCGACATGGAATCAAACGACAGGTGGCCATGAAGCCTCTCTTGTTAATCATATTTGTTCTGATGCTGGTCGTAAACATTGCTCTGGCGCAGGATGAATCGATGCGTGCCGGGACGGCATACGAACCTGCAGAGAAACGTGCCAGCGAGCATGAATTCATCTTTTTGAGAGGCAAATATGCGAATTATCAAACGGGCCTGCCTTCAGAATATCAACACTTTCGCAACCGCGCCTGGTGGCAGACTGATTTTGATGGTGCCGATCGCAATTTGCTGCGAGCAGTGAGGCGCTATACCTCGATCGACACCTCCAGTGAGAGCTTTAAAGTTATGTCGCTGACGGATCCTGAGCTGTTCGAGCATCCTTTTGTATACATCAACATGAAGCGGGTGCCGCTTTACTCAGGCAACGGCCCCAATTTTTCCGAGTCGGAAGCAGCCGCCCTGAGAGAATATATGCTGCGGGGAGGATTCGTCATGCTCGATGATTTCTGGGGGCCCGAACACTGGCAGGATTTTCTGGTTGAACTGGCTAAAATTTTCCCGGAGCGTCAACCGCGCAAATTGACCTTAAGGCATCCGATATTTCATTGTTTCTTTGATATCGATGAAATCACTCAGGTGCCTGGTCGGGGAGTTACCTGGAATTTCGGCTGGGGCTTTACCCTCGACAACGCAGACTACCCCGCCTCGGTACATGGGGTGTTCGATGATGACGACAGATTGATGATGGTGGTCAATTTCAACACAGACCTTGGCGACGGACTGGAGCACACCTTCGATCAATTTTACCCAACCCGCTACTGTAACGAAGCCTACAAACTGGTCATCAACTATATCATTCACGCCATGAGCCATTGACATGAAAACGACTATCCTGCTCTGTGCCTTCTGTGCCGGCCTGACCCTGATCGCTGCAGAGAGTGGGGCTGAACTTTCACTCTCCGCCGAACAGAGCAATGAGCTGCATGAAGCAGGCGATGCCTTCACCTTTGTCCGCATAGAATATGATACTACCGGCGGCGATTGGCATGGGGGTGAAGAGTGGGGCCCCTGGCGCACCTGGGCGGTAGACTTTCCTGCCGCTGATCAGAATTTTCTGCGGGGGGTCCGCAGGCTGACCAATATCCACGTCAACAGGGAGCCTATCGTCATGCGGCTCGATGATGATCGAATCTTTGAATACCCCTTTCTCTACATGCTTGAAGTTGGTCGGCAGGGAATTCAACTCTCTGAAAAAGAACTGTACAATTTGCGCGAATACCTGCTGCGGGGAGGTTTTCTCTTTATTGACGACTTCTGGGGAACCTGGCAATGGGCTAATTTTTATAAAACCTTTGCACAGGTGTTTCCGGATAAATCTGTCGTGGAACTGACCAGCGATCATCGAATATTTCATTCTTTCTATGACATCGATGGTCCGCAGATGATCCCCAGGGTTCATAACGTTGAAAATTATCCCGAAGCGGACATCGATGTCGCCATCAATCGGGCGGTCCTCGATGATGACGGACGTGTAATGGTGCTGATGAATTGGAACTCAGATATCGGTGACGGTTGGGAGCATACCTATCACCCCTTCTACCCGACCCAATATGCCAACATGGCTTATCGGCTGGGGATAAACTATTTAATGTACGCGCTGACCCACTAGCGGTTCTGGAAACCAGTATCTGTAACACGCAACAGGACGATGCAAGCAGGCGGGGTTCAACCCGAGCGCTGCCGTTGATTTTGACAACTGCACAACAGGTCAGGACAAGACAATGGAGGCTATACCAATGCCCGAAACACAAGTTGGCGAAGTAAAACCCCTGGTTGACAGCGAAGATGAAATTGCGCTGGTGGAACGTATGAAGGCCGGCCGGGAAAAGATAGTAAGGGAATTGAGAAAAGTGATTGTCGGTCAGGATGAGGTGATTCAGGAAGTGCTGATCGCGCTTTTTGCCGGAGGGCATTCATTGATAACCGGCGTTCCCGGATTGGCCAAGACCCTGCTCATCAAAACCATTGCCGATATCACCCAGCTCAACTTCGGCCGGATTCAATTTACCCCTGACCTGATGCCCGCTGATGTAATCGGCACCGAAGTAGTGGAGGAAGATGCGCTTACCGGACGGCGACGCTTGAAGTTTGTCAAAGGCCCTATATTTGCGAATATTCTGCTTGCCGACGAGATTAACCGCACACCTCCCAAAACCCAGTCCGCCCTGCTCGAGGCAATGGAAGAACAGCAGGTGACTGCCGGCGGGGTTACCTACAAACTTGATCCCCCTTTTTTCGTACTCGCTACCCAGAACCCCATCGAGCTGGAGGGCACCTACCCGCTTCCGGAAGCCCAGCTGGACCGTTTCATGTTCAAAATATTGATCGATTACCTGCCTGAAGATGATGAAATCGCTGTTGTCGATACCACCACCGGCGCGGCTTCAGCGGTCGTGGAGCCGCTTTTGACCAGCCAGGATATCCTTGATTTCCAGCATATCGTCAGACAGGTGCCCGTTGCCGAAGAGGTCACCCGTTTTGCCGTGCACCTGGTGGCCGCAAGCCGTCCCGTGAACGATTCTGCTCCTGATTTCATCCGTAAGTGGGTGAGTTGGGGGGCAGGGTTGCGGGCCTCGCAATTCCTGGTGCTGGGCGGCAAGGTGCGGGCTCTTCTCAATGGTCGCTTTCATGTCTCCTATGAGGATATTCGCGCCCTGGCACACCCGGTACTGCGGCATCGCATTATCGTAAATTTTCATGCCCACGCCGAGCGCATTGATACCTCCCAGATCATCGACCGGCTGCTGGAAGATGTAACGGCGCCTTCTTCCGGCTTATAGGAGGCCGCGGAGCACTAGACAATGACCCAAGCTGAACACACTATTCTTGATCCGGCAGTCCTGGCCGGCATAAAGGACCTCGAGCTGCGTGCCAAGGTTGCCGTGGAGGGCTTTCTGGCCGGATTGCACAAGAGTCCGCACCGCGGCTTCAGTTCGGAATTTTCGGACTACCGGAACTATTATCCAGGCGACGACATTCGCTATGTGGATTGGAAAGTCTATGCCCGCTCAGGTAATTTCTACATCAAGCAATTTGAGGATGAAACCAACGTCCGCTGCTATATTCTGATGGACTGCAGCGCGTCCATGGGCTATGGGTCCAACTCCGTCACCAAGCTCGAATTTGCCCGCACCCTGGCCTCGGCACTGGCCTATTTTATCAGCGGCCAGCAGGACGCGGTGGGACTGATCACCTTTGATCACAAAATTCAACAGCACCTGCCTTCCCGTTATCGTCAGGGACACCTCATGCGTATCCTCAGGGCCCTCAACGAGACGGTCATCGGAACTGCAACGGATATCCTCCAACCGGTGGAAAATCTGGTCCATTCCTTTAATCGCAAGGGGCTGGTCATTTTGATCAGTGATCTGCTCGATGAAAATGAGAACACCATGAAAGGTCTGCACCAGCTGCGGGCCAAGGGCAATGACGTGATCGTCTTTCATGTTCTGGACGATGCCGAACTGACCTTTCCCTTTCAGCGCATCGCAGATTTTGAAGACAGCGAGACGCATGAGATTCAAAAAGCGGTGCCGCAGCGTGTACGCGAGACCTACTTGCAGGAGATTAAGCGGTTCTGCGACTACTACAAAGATAAATGTCGGTCAGGCGGGATAGATTATTGTCTGCTGAACACCTCCGAACCTTTGGATAGTGCGCTGGCTTCTTATCTGTCAAAGCGGGCCAGAAGCTTTTAGGTATTCATAGATGTCCTTTTTGTCACCATGGTATCTGCTGGGCTTGCTGGGGATCACCATTCCTCTGGCAATCCACCTGATTCGCCGGCAGCAGGCTGAGCGTGTGGTGCTGCCAACCGCGCGTTTCCTGCAACGGGCTCCGAAGAAGCTGGTTTATTTTCAGAAACTTCAGCAACTGCTGCTGCTGGCCTTGAGGATTGCCATTATCGCTCTGCTGGCCTTCGCGTTCGCCCGCCCCATCTTTTCCGATGCTCTATCAACGCTGGTAGAAGCCTCGCCGCAATCATCGGTCATTCTGCTGGACACATCCATGAGCATGCGGTATGGAGATCGATTCGAGCAGGGCAAAGCGGCGGTCATCAGCGAGTTGGAGTCCCTGCGGCAAGGGGATGAGGCGGCAATTGTCACGTTCGCGGACAGACCTGAACAGGTGCAGCTGCTGACTACCGATCTCGAGGCTCTAAAAACCTTCGTGAACACCACCCCCGCACCCGGCTACCGCTCCACTCATTTCTTGTCGGCCTTGCATCTGGCCGATCAGATTCTGCAATCTGCACATTATCAGGAGAAATCCATCGTACTGGTTTCTGATTATCAGCGCAGCGCCATGCCGGCGCAAAGTTCTGGATGGAAATTAAGCCCGGACACCCGGCTTAAGACCATCAAGGTCGGAGAGGCCCAGACTGAAAATCTGACGATAACCGAAGTCAGCACGATAAAACTTTCTGATCAGGACCAGGGGACGCACCGCATCATCGGCCGTGTCAAATATTACGGCACCGAAGCCATTTCAAAAGTTGAGGTTGTACTCTCCATCGATGGCGCGGAAGCGGCAACCAGGTCTGTGGATCTGGGAAACAGATCGGAAGCTGTCGTGGAAATTCCCATCGTCCTCGATCAGGTTGGTCTGCATCGCTGCACCCTGCGTGTTGCCGGCGACCGATTCGATGCAGACAATAGGTACTACTTTACCATCCGTGTCGAGCCGCCCGTGAGGGTCCTGTGCATTGCCGGCAGATCAAGCTCAAGTGAGGTGGACAAAGCCTATTGGCTGCGTTCTGCCCTTGACCAGCACACCACGGTGCCTTTTCAGGTTGACGTTGTTGCTCCCCAAAAATTTGTGCCCGAGGTCCTGCCGTCTTATGCCGTCGTTGTCTTGATGGAGGTGGCAGCGCTGACTGAAGCCCAAAGAAATGGTCTGCAATCCTTCGTAAAGGGCGGCGGCGGTCTTTTACTGGTGCCGGACAACCGGGCTGAGGCGGCGTCATTTAACCGGGATTATGCAGAATTGACTCCGGCCTTGCTGCAGCGTAAGCACCTCTTAAGTGAGAACGCACCACTTTCAATTACCCAGGCGCAACGCTTCCATTCCATTATTCGCTCATTACAAAACGACGGACCTATTGATTTCAGCACCGCACGATTTCATGGCTACTGGAGCGCCGAACCTGTTGCCGGCAGCGAGGTGGTCCTCGGATTTGAAAACGGTGATGTGGCCATGGTTGCAGGCTATGCGGGAAACGGACGTGTACTCTACTTTGCCTCCTCCCTTGATCCTGAGTGGAACAATTTTCCTCGTCAGGTGATGTACCTGCCGCTCATCCATGAGGCCATACGCCATCTGGCCGGCAGCCATGTTCCCAAAACCGTCTACCAGGTCGGTGAGTTCGTACCCTTTACTATTCCACCGGGAGGCGCCACACGGATTATATCGCCGCAGGGTGAAGATACTCTACTGCGTCACACGACGGCAGGACCAACATTCTTTCAGTCAACCGACCAACTGGGATTCTACGAGGCACGGTCGGCAAAATGGTCGGGCCGTTTCGCCGTAAATGCGGTGGCTCAGGAGTCTGATCTTAGTACCGTTGCGGTGGATGACATTGAGGCCCGACTGTCCTCTTCCGAGACACCGCAGGCGGCATCTGCTGCAGAGCAGATGCCAACGGTGAAGGTCCAGCTGGAAAAATCTCAGCAGTCATGGTGGTGGCTTCTGCTCGTGGTTCTTGTTCTGGGTATGTGTGAACTCTTGTTAGCAAACCGCACCTACCGCTGATCCATGTATGCTGATTTACGAATGGTGAGTAAATATACAACTTGTCGGGATTAAAATGAATTCGCCAACAACTATAGAGGAACTGCAGAAGGTCATTAGACGCGTACGACGGCGCCGCACCCTGATCCTGCATGTGCGCCATATCGGTTGGAGCCTGGCCCTTCTGGCTGCCTTGTTCATCTTTTTCGTCATCTTGGACATGAGCTTCGATCTGCCGGGTTTTGCCAACATGCTTTTCTTCTTTCTCATGGGGGGAGCGATTGGACTGTTGTGCTGGTGGTATGCCCGAGAGTTGCACCGTTTCAACAGTGATGATAAGCGTTTGGCACACTATATTGACGAACGCACACCCAGCCTTGAACAGCGCCTTATTACCTCCATGGAATTGTGGGAAAAACAGGACAAGGATTCGTCTTCCCAACTGGTCGAATCGTTATGGGTCGACACCGTGGCCCATATTCACCGCAGTAACGTACAGCAGGTGACAAGTTTCCGACCGGCGTGGATTGCCGTCGGCATTGCCTTGTCAATCGTCTGTATACTGGCTGGCGCAATCTGGGATTCAGAACGATTTTCAACCGCGGCGCTGCGGGTAGCCTGGCCCTGGTCGATTCCGGCCGCAGATGTGCTGCAGTCCGAAGCCTTCACAATTACCCCTGGAGATGTCCTCATAAGGCGCGGCAACGACGTAGCCATCACCGCGAGGTTAGAAAATGACCGTTCGCAAAATGTATTTCTTCATCTTAGTGACCAGGCCTCGGAGTGGAAGCGGGTACCCATGCAGATTGACGAGACGACATCCGACCACCTTTATTATCTGTCCGAAGTTACCGATGACCTCACCTACTATGTGAGCATCGGTGCCGTCGAATCAAGACAATACCGCATCAAGGTCTATGATCTGACCAGGGTTGAGACGATCGATATTAACTACATCTATCCGGAATATACCGGAATTGAGAACAAGACGGAGAAAAATGGCGGCGACATTATCGCACCTGCCGGCACCAGGGTTCAGCTGCGTGTAACCTTTGACGGGCCTGTACAGAACAGCGTTCTGCAGTTTGAGGATGGTGCAACCGTCGATTTACATCAAGCGGATAACGTCGCCACGGGTGAGTTTACTGTGACAAAAGACGGTACCTACAGGGTTGACGCCTTTGATCTGGAGGGCAGGCATGTAGAAAACTTGATGGAATACCTGATCCGTTCCACTGCCGATCTTCCCCCGGAGATTTCCCTGGACATGCCTGGTCGAGACCTCAAGGTAATGGCGTTGGAAGAAATCAGTATCGCTGTCTCGGCCAGTGACGATTTTGGTATAACCAAACTCGCTTTGAACTACAATGTTGCCGGTCAACTCGAGCACAATGTCGATTTTCTCGATGATGAAACCAACGCTGCTCCTCGGGCGGTGGATAGAAAAATGGTGCTTTATTTAGAAGATCTGCAGGTGTCACCGGGAGACTTTGTCGCCTATTTCCTGACTGCCGAGGATAATAATGAGGTCGTCGGCCGAACCGAGGTTATTTCAGATATCTATTTTCTGGAAGTAGTCAGCACCGACGAAGAATTTCGACGCGGTTCTCAGCAAGGCGGAGGCGCCGGGCAGTTTGGTCAGCAGCAACAACCAAGCGCTCTGCTGGAAAACCAGAAAAATATTATTGCCGCTACCTGGAAGCTGCTGAACCGAATTAAAAAGGACCCGGGAGAGAATGTTACCGAAGATGTACGAGTTGTGGCCGAGTCCCAGCAAAATATTGCCCAACGTACGCAAATGTCACTGAGCCGGCTCAATGAACGGTTCTCTTTTGCAGATGAGAGCTATGATCTTGCCGTCACCCATCTGCGCGAAGCGGTCGAGCATATGCAGGCAGCAGCAGAAAAGTTATTTTCCGAGCAGTTGGAGGAAGCTCTGGGACCAGAACAGGCGGCCTTGCAGGCCATTCTCAAAGCAAATGCTCAGAACCGGAAAACTTCGATCCAGACGGCTTCTCAAGGGGGCGCTGGCGGCATGGGCAGCGCCGCGATGAATGAGCGGGAGGATCTGCGCGAATTGTTCGAAATGGAGATGGGCCGCCTTGAAAACCGCTACGAAATGCCTCGCACCGCAGCGGCGGGCGGGCGTGGTGAACAGGAAGAGGCCCTCAACCGTTTGCGCCAACTGGCGCAGCGGCAGGAACGTTTGAACCGGGCCCAGGCTGATGCCGACCGCCGCCGGGACCGGTTGACCGAAGCGCAGAAAAAGCGCCAACTGGAAGAACTCCGGCGTGAGCAGGAGGAGTTGCGCCGCGAAGCCGAATCATTGGCCCGGCGATGGTCCCGGCAACCCGGGATAAAACGCACCCAATCTTCTTTAAGCTCCCTTGAGCAGGCTGTTAATCAGATGCAGGAGGCCGCACGCAATTTAGCACGGCAGGATCCGGGAGTTGCTGCTGCGAGCGGCCGTCAGGCTCTGCAGAAGCTGCGCGATCAGCAAAAACGCATCGAGCGCAGTCAGGGTACTTCCCCTGGCGATCTGGTGCGAGAACTTGGTGAAAAGGCCGAGCAGCTGGAGGCGCAGGAAGGTGAAATTCTTGCTCAGATGGAAGATTTTCAACGGGTAATGTCTGAAAACCGAGAGGGCCTCAACAGGATCATATCAGAAAAGGACCACTTACAGGAAATGCTCCAGGAAACGGAGGATATCATTCGGGCGGCCGGTGCCGCCGGACGCCGAAGCCAGCCTGAGCTCGAGCGGCAGGCCCAGGTGGCACTGCGGTCTCTGAAGCAGGAAGACATAGAACGGCGCATTGAGGCCAGCAAAGCCGGTTTGCTCGCCGGACAGGTTGAGGATGCACTGGCAGCTGAAAGAGAGATCGAACAGTCCATCCTCCGCCTCAGCGACCGCCTGCATGAAATTGATCAGCTTGTCCCCGAGACCGGCGTGGCGCAAAATCAGCGGGCCGCGGCCGATGCCGCTGCGTTATCGCGCGAGCTGGAAAATCTGCAGCAGCAGGTAGAAGCGCTGAGATCAGGGCAAAGCCAGTCCGCTCGGTCGGGGAGTGAACCCGGAACTCAGCCCGGGAACTCCGGCTCTGGTCAGAGAGCGGATTTGAACGCTGTTCGCGATGGGCTGGCACGCAGCCAAAGATACGCCGAAGGCCTTCTGGCCCCCTGGGCCCAGGGTGAAAGCTGGGCGGTGGATGCCAGATCAATTTATCGGCAATTGAGCCGTGCCCAGATAGAGGATTTTATCAACCAGCCTGCGCTTTGGCAGACGCTGCTGGAACCTGCACGCGAACTGGCTTCTGCGCTGCAGGCGCAGATGGAGATGGAGCGACTCAGCGACAATGCCTTTTCTCCTCTAGAACAGACGCCACCGTCAACCTATGAATCCCAGGTTGAAACATATTACCGGTCGTTGTCCGAACTAATTCAAAACAGAGAGTAGAGAACGAATGGCAGCAATCGTCGAATTCCTCTTTGGCCATACGGCAGACGTGTGGACAGAGGGTGATTTTGTCCTGCAGACTCCCCTGGGAGGAGCTGCCATTGCGGCTCTCTTTGTGCTGCTGATCATCCTTATCTTCATCCTCTATCGACGAACCACCACCCCTGCGAACCTCAGATTGAAAACAGTCCTGATTCTACTGAGGTCATTGGCCCTGATCATCCTGTTGCTCTGTCTTTTGCAGCCCATGGTAACCATATCATCGCCGAAACCTCGGGAAAGTTTCGTCGGCCTGCTGATTGACAGCTCAAACAGCATGAGCATCCGCGATATGGACCAGACGCTCTCCCGCGGTGAGACGGCGATGGATCTGTTATACGGTGAAGATGGATTGATCGAGCGGCTGCGGGAAAATTTCACTTTGAGGATTTTCAGTTTCGACCGCACCACCCGCCCCCTTCTCGATCCTGAAGATGCCTCATTCAGCGGCAACAAAACCCATACGGCCATGGCGATGCGCCACGCTGCCGAAGCCATGGAAGGTTTGCCCTTTGAAGCCCTGGTCTTGGTTACAGACGGAATCGACAACAGCAGTGAAGATCCCCTGCATATGGCGAGCATCCTGCAAGCCGGAAAGACGCCAGTGCATGTCATCGGCGTCGGTGCCGACACGGCAGCCAGAGATATTGAAATTAGCCAGGTCAGCACCTCGGGATCGGTTATGGAAGGGGGGATTTTCGAGGTGCACGTCACGGTTCAGAGTCACGGCTACACAGATCAGGTAACTGATCTGCTGATCGAGTTCGGTGAAGAGATCGTTTCCGCCAGGAAAATCAAGCTGGGGCCGGAGAATACACTACAGCGATTCACCTTTCATCTGACCCCGATACAAGAAGGGGCTCTGGTTTACTCTGCGCGGATACCTGTGCACACCGATGAAATTATAAGTGACAACAATCAGTTGCCGTTTCTTGTGGAAAATCCGGCAAAAGAGCTTGAAGTCCTGTACATCGAGGGGCACCCGCGCAACGAGTACAAATTTATCCGCCGGGCGGCCGAGACCGATGGTGCCCTACGCCTAAAAACTTACTTGATGACAGGCCCACAAAAATTTCTTCGCCAGGGCATCGATTCGGCCCGGGAACTGGCAAGCGGATATCCCTCCACTGAACAGGAGTTGTTTAAATACGACGCGGTCATTTTCGGGGATCTCACCAGGAGCCTGTTCACCGACGAGCAGTTAGCTCTGACCCGCGATTTTGTCTCCCGACGAGGGGGCGGCTTTCTCATGCTTGGCGGTACAACGGCATTTGACCAGGGATTTATCGGTACGCCAATTGAGGATTTCCTGCCGGTGTCCTTGGTTAATGAAAAATATTTGCCACCCGAATTGCGCGGCGGGGTGGGCAAGGGGGATCACCCTACCGGGCGAACTTTCGCTCCGCAGCTGACCACCGAAGGGCAACGGTCGATGATTCTGCGCTTGGACATCGAGGATGAAGACAATCAAAAGCTGTGGCGTGATATGCCAGAGCTTCAAGGAATTAATGTGGCCGGACATGCAAAGCCGGGGGCCACGGTACTGGCCGTTCATCCCACCCTCTCATTTCAGAACGAGCCTTTGCCAGTCCTTGCTCATCAGCGCTACGGTCGCGGCCGAACCATGTCACTCATGACCGCGACGACCTGGAGATGGCAGATGCTCAAGCCCCATGAGGACACTTCGCATGAGAGATTCTGGCGGCAGCTTCTGCGCTGGCTGACTGTGAGCTCACCGACCCCCGTGGAGGTCCTTCTCGAGCGCAACAAATTTAGTACCGGCGATGAGGTGAAGGTTAAAGCCCGGGTCTATGATGAAGGTTACAAACCGGTTTCCGCTGCCACTGTCTGGTTAAAGGTAACCGATCCGGATGGCGCGGTTGAGGATATTCAGATGCAGTCAGATATTGCCCAGACCGGCACGTACCTTGCCACTTTTACCGCATCAAAATCGGGGGTTCATCAGCTGGAAGTCTCCTCTTCAGGAGGACTATCCACGGATGGCTATGGATCTTTGACTTTCCTGGCCGCGGACTCTGTCCAGGAGATGCGCGGCGCTGCTGTAATGAACCGGAAATTGATGGAGAAAATTGCTCGGGTTGGAGGCGGCAACTATTATTCATCCGAAAAAGCCGATCTGCTTATCAGGGACCTGAACAACAATCAGCAGGTCAACACTGTCATCTACAAATTGGACATCTGGCATATACCGATCGTCTTTTTACTGCTGTTCTTCTGCTTTGGTTTGGAATGGCTGCTGCGCAGGAGAGCGGGACTGTCATGAGGTTCATAACGTACCTGGTACTCTCAGCCTGTCTTTTATGCGCTGCTTCCGTGTCTGCCCAGCAGCGTGACTATTTTTTGCCCCAACCTGCCGTGCAGAAATATGTGGTAATCCTTGCGGGAGCGGCAATCGAAGAGCGATATAAAAAACAAATCGAGAGCTGGGCCCTGCGCCTGCACGATGTCCTGACTGAAGATTACCGCTATGAGGCTGATCAGATTGTCCTGCTCATGGATCAGGCTGATCCGGCAGATGCGAGAGTTTACGGGTCCAGCCGGGCTGAGAATATCGGGAATGCGCTGCAAGGCCTCAAAGAAGTTGTTAATCCAGGCGACCAACTATTCATCTTCTTATTGGGCCACGGTACGAGCGACGAAGAGGCTGCCAAGTTTGTCATTCGCGGAAGAGATATCACGGCCCGGGAGGTGGCAGCAATGTTAGAGACCTTCTCAGAGCAGGATATTGTCCTAGTAAATGCAGCCAGCGCCAGCTATCCGTTCTGCGCATTTCTTTCCGGAGCTGGCCGTGTCATTGTTTCCGCCACGCGAACCGCGGCTGAAAAATATGATACGATGTTTGCCGAATTTTTTATTGCCGCTTTGGCTGATCATACCGGCGACCGGGATAAAAATCGGCGGGTATCCATCTGGGAAGCCTTCAGATTTGCCAGCCAGAAAGTCGAAAGCTGGTATGCCGACCAGAACCGGATACCTACCGAGCATGCCGTACTTGATGATAATGGTGACGGTATTTTCAGCGATGATCCAGGCCTGTTTGCTGACGATGGCATGCTCGCCCAGATCGCCTACCTCGATCTCATCTCCGGAGAATTCACCGGTGATGAAAACTCCACAACTGCAGACAGCGCCATCATTCGAAATCTCACCGCTCAAATGAGGGAACTGGAGCGCTCCGTATTTCTCCTGCGAAGCCGCAAGGCGAATTTGCCGGTCGAATCGTACCAGAAGGAAATGGAGGTACTGTTGATAGATCTTGCCAGAATTACGAGAAAACTGAATAACATGACTGCTTCAGCAGGTGATTAGCTGAACCAGGAAATAGGAAATAGCATTAATCGTTTACTGGGTGCACAAGGAGTACAGAAAGAGGCAGTAATCTCTGACGAGAAGAGTGTCGAGGACATCTGGATTGCACTACCCGGTCGGGTAGCGCTCTGCTCGGTCTGGTCTCTGCGCTAATGTGTCAGAGCATATAAGAGGTAATTGATCCCAAGACGATAGGCGAGATTTGCGTACCTCGTAGGGTACCTCTCGTCGTAGGTATGCTCCCAACCATCTCCCATATCTGAATTCCAGTTGATCAAAATCATAATCCGACCAGTGCTGTCTAAAATAGCCCAGTTTTCCGGATTCAAGTGGTCGTAGGGTGCATTCCCGTATAAAAAATAGATACCGGGGATCCGCTGGGCGCCATCGATATCGTAATAGATGTGGTAAATGGGGTGAGTTGGATCCAGTTTAATCCACTGGCTGTCAGGAAAAATGTCTTCAAAGACCTGACGAAAAATCTGCCATCCTGCCTCGCCTTTGAAGTCATCGATCAATAAAAAACCGCCGCGCAGCAGATATTCCCGCAAATTTTCGATCTCCCTTTCTGAAAAATCCGGGCCACCGTCCAAGCCAATCTCCACCAGGTATAAAAAAGGAAACTCAAAAATCCGCTCATCATCCAATCTCAGAACCGCGGGGTCGGCATGAATGTGGATTCGTGACAACCTGCTGACGCCTCGTAAAAAGTTGGTTTCCGCCTCCGGGTAATCATGTGCCCACGCTCCACTTCCCCAGCCCGGTCTCTTGGAATCAAACTGTACTCGAATAAAAGTAAATTCATCACCCGCCGAGCCTATTATTGCGAGGTTCTCTTGAGCAGAGGCAGAGGCGGTTAACAACCAGCAGGCGAGGATTGTTCCATATAATCGCAGCAAGAGGCAGTTCCT
>CBFCWR010000021.1:0-16541 GCA_965601575.1 uncultured Desulfofustis sp.
AGATACTGAATATTTTTCTGCAGGCAGAAATCGATCATGGTGAGGATATTGAAGGTGCCCAGGCTGCGGGCCGCCTCGCCGGTATCGAAGTAGAAGTAGACGGCATTCATCCAGTTCTCCCCTATATCGATGATGCCGTTGCCCAGCAGTCGGCCGTCCTTGCGGTAATGCAGCTCCAGCGAGGTGACGATGTGGTTGAGGAAGAATCCGGAGTAATAGCCCAGTGCGGTGTTGTTCTTCTGGGGGTAACGCCCCGACAGAAAATGTTCACAGAGATTCAGGTTCTCTTCACTCATCTGGACCGAATTGAAATGAACGGAGAGATCACTGTTTTTCTTCAGGGTGCGGCGTTGATTTCTATTGGGTTTGAACTCGGCCGGATGCAGTCTGATCGGGATACACCGGCTGCAGTTTGCGCAGCGCATGGTATAGAGGCTGTTGCCGTTGCGCCGGTACCCCGCAGCCAGAAAGAGTTCCATGATCCGGTCGGTGATCGGCCCGAACAGCGCCTGGTAAAAGGTCGCCGTATAGGGCAGCTGGTAGGGGCATTCCATCGACATATTGATGAAATACCGGTCCAGTCTGCTCTGGAGCCGGGCAAATTCCGCTGCACACTGCCGATCATACACTGACATTGCTGCTCCCGGTCGCCCCCCTCAGACGAGTCCCTGGTCGAGCATGGCGTCAACTACTTTGATGAAGCCGGCGATGTTGGCCCCGATCACGTAATTGCCTTCGGCACCGTAACTTTTGCCGGCATCGACACAGGTTCGGTGAATCGACTCCATGATGTGCTTCAGCCGACTGTCAACCTCCTCGCGGGGCCAGGCCAGGCGCATGGAATTCTGGGCCATCTCCAGACCGGAGACGGCCACGCCGCCGGCGTTGGCAGCTTTTCCCGGTCCATAGAGAATCTGCTGGTCGATGAACTGGTCAACCGCCTCGGGGGTAGACGGCATATTGGCCCCCTCACTGACCAGGTAGACGCCGTTGGCCAGCAGATTGGTGGCATCCTTGTCGTTTATTTCATTCTGGGTAGCCGAGGGAAAGGCGCAGTCGGCAGGGTGATTCCAGAGCGGATTGTAATCCAGGGCCGGGTCAACCGGTGTGTAGATTGCTTCGGGATAGACATCAGCATAGTCGCTGATCCGTCCCCGCCTGATATTCTTGAGCTCCATGATGAACTTCAGCTTATCCCGGTCAATGCCCCCTTCGTCGTAGATATAGCCGGACGAATCGGACATACTCACCACCCGTCCGCCGAGTTCGAGAATCTTTTCGGTGGTGAACTGGGCCACATTGCCCGATCCCGACACCAGGCAGGTCTTGTTTTCCAGCGTCTCTCCCCGGGTGGCCAGCATCTCGGCGGCGAAATAGACCACCCCGTAGCCGGTTGCCTCCGGCCTGATCAGGCTGCCGCCCCAGTTGAGGCTCTTGCCGGTGAGCACCCCGGTGAATTCATTTTTAAGCTTCTTGTACATGCCGAAAAGATAGCCGATCTCCCGGGCTCCAACCCCTATGTCGCCGGCCGGGACATCCGTATTCGGACCAATATGGCGATAGAGCTCCGCCATGAATGACTGACAAAACCGCATCACTTCCATGTCCGATTTCCCTTTCGGATCAAAATCGGACCCGCCTTTACCGCCGCCCATGGCCAGCGTGGTGAGCGAATTCTTGAAGACCTGCTCGAAGGCCAGGAATTTGATGATCCCCAGATTCACCGAAGGATGGAAGCGCAGGCCACCCTTGTAGGGCCCGATGGCGCTGTTCATCTCCACCCGAAAACCCCGATTCACCTGCACATGCCCGTTATCCGCCATCCAGGGTACGCGGAACATCACTACTCTCTCCGGCTCGGTAATGCGTTCGAGAACCGCCTGCTGGCGATACTCCGGGTTGCGGTCCAGCACCGGTTTTACCGATTCGATCACCTCGTCGACTGCCTGATGAAATTCACGCTGCTCAGGGTCCCTTGCCTGAATCATCTCAACAATCTTTTCCATGGAGTTCTCCTTATATGATGAGTTATCAATCCCCGATTGTGCAGGTACGTTGTACGAGATCCTCGCGATAGAGGATGATTCCGGTCGATTCCGGTCCCTCGCACTTGATGGTCAGAGGGTAATCCAAGCGCAGGTGGCGGATCCACTTGCCGTCATAGGCGGCAGGAAAATTAAACAGCCAGTCCCAGTCGATTCGGTCACCGTTGCTGCCGTTCTCCCCATTCTTCTCGTCCACGGTCAGGTAGGGAATTCCCAGGGAGGTGATGTTCTGGAAGAAATGCGAACCCTGGGAAGGGTCGGCCCGGAGCAGCTTGCTCCTGACTTCGACGATGGCCTGGACGGCGCTGATATCACTCCACTGCACCGGAATTCCAAGCCAGTGATCATTGGTGCCCCACCGTCCCGGACCGATCAGCAGGTGGTTACGCCCTTCGGCCTGCAGCCTGCGGTTCACTTCGCCAATCTCCCGGGCAATATCCCTGGTCGCCGCCGGGTCGAAACTTTCCGGCCGAACGAAAATGATGTCTGAAATTGAGGATATCCTGCCGTGCCCGAGGCTCTGGGTCGAGTAGATGAAAGATTGTTCTATTTCATGATCGCAGATACCCACGTCGGCTCGTTCCCCACCGGTAACCATGGGTCTGATCTGGAGCAGGTAGAAGATAGACTCTTCGAGTGTTGTGCCGAGCTTGACGGCAAACTCGATTTCCACTTCACTGCCCATCCCGGCCCGGCCGATGGTGAGCAGCTCCGAGAGTATGTCGCCGAGCGGATAGAGGGAATGCTTGAGTATCTGGGCAAAGGTCAGGATTTTCACCCCGGCCATGTTGACGTCTCTGATCCGGTGTTCCTCGGGTATATATGTCGAGGCCAGCAGCCCCACGGGAAGGTCTTCGGCGACATCCTGGACATCGTACCTGGTCAGGTTGGCGTTGTACCGGCTCAAACAATCCTGATTGTCCATATCCAGGGCATAGAGCTGTCGCTGACAGTTCTCGAGAATATCCTCCACGGTCGAGAATTGGATGAGCTGCTGGGGATGGGCCGGTGAAAAACGCAGGTTGCGCTCGCCCTCCACCACCGTCTTCCCGACCCCAAGGGCGATATGGGCAATACCCTCGGAAGGCTGCATATCCTGAACCGGATAATAGTTGTGCGATTGGGCCACACCCGAAACGGCCGGGTACCAGCGTCCGTTGTAATCCGTTCCGACAAGTTCCTGGATGATGACCGCCATCGAATCGTCCCTGCCTCCCGAGCCCACTCCCCTGGAAAAGGCCTGGGGACTCTCAAACCAGGTGGAGGCATAGACCATCTTGACCGCCGCCTCGAGCTGGGTTAACCGCTCTTCGAAATTATCATGATTATTGGTCAGGAAATAGGTGGAATAGAGTCCCGCATAGGGTCTGAACTGGCCGTCCTCGAGCAGACTCGAGGAACGCACCGAGAGCGGGAAACTGCAAAGCTGTATGTAGGCTTCAAGTTCCTGTCGGAGCCAGGAGGGCAGCGTTGCATCGAGAAACAGATCAGCGATGTGCTCATCACTCATCTCGCTGGTGAAAAACAGGTTGTTCTGGCTGACGAAATCATCGAAACCCTGGGCTGAAACGACCAGTGACCGCGGTATGCAGACCCGGTATCTGTCAAGCACCGAATCGTCTGATTCGGGCTGCTGCAGACAGCCCCACATGAAGGCCAGCCCCCTGGCTTTGCCGCCAATGGGACCATCACCGATCTTGACGAATTCGTTGATGTCGGAATCGTAGGTGTTGCGGTTGAAAACGGTGATCACTCCCTGCTGTCGCAGCCTCCTGAGCGATCTGACCTTGCTGATGATGTTTTCCCGCATGGCCCCGATCTGATTTATATCGCCGATGAAATCGCGGTGCAGGCTGCGGGCCAGACGAACCTCCGAACGGGCCATCATCCAGTTGGAAAAGTGATTGCGCAAGGCGTGGTACTGCAGACTCTCGTCAGGAACCTGAGTCAGCTCCCACTCGAACTCGACTATATTGGAGGCACTGCAGATTGGCGACCCATCGGGCATCCTGAAGACGAAATCCCCAAAGCCGAGATAGGTAAGAAAGAAATGGTGCAGTTCGCGGTGAATCTCGGGTGACTGCTTGGCGATGAACACCGCCGGTATTTCCTCCGCCCGCCTCCGGTTCTCCGCTTCCGAGGAGAGCATCAGCAGCGGCAGATCGGGTACTTCCTTCCTGATAAGGGAAAGGAAGCGTTCCCCGGCTCGTCCCTCAACCTTGCCGTTCTGGGGAAACCGAGCATCCGATATGACCGCAAACACAAAAGGTTTATAGGTTTCGTACAGCTTGAGCGCTTCTTCGTAGCTGTGAGCCATGAGGATTTTCGGTCGTGCCCTCATTCTCAGAAGGCGGTGACGTTCGTTGATGCTCTCATCCAGCACCGCCTGGGTCTGCCTGACCACCTCACGGTAGATGGCCGGCAGAAAGAGAGAGCGGTAATCCGGTGAATCCTCCACATAGATGATGACCCGGACCATGGCTTTGGCGGTATCGTTGTCGACATTGGCGTGGTCCTCGACATTCTTGATTATGGCCATCAGCAGGTCGTCTTCACAGCACCAGAGATAGACATCGTCGATGGACCGCCGTTCCAGGTCGGGAGGCAGCGGAAACAGGCTTCTCAAATTATGGGTCAGGAGCACCACCGGCAGGGTGGGGTTGGTCTCCTTGATCTGCCGTCCCAGGTTGAAGGCATTCATGCCGGCCAGATAGGGCATGGTGATGACCAGATCGTATTTCTTGGTCCCCAGGGCAGCAAGCGCCTCCTCACCGGTCGACACCCTGGTCACCTTGGGCGCTTTACTCAAATTCAAACCGTGATATTCATGGATAAGCCGGGTGGTGATACTGCCGTCCTCCTCCATGATATAGGCATCATAAAGGCTTGATACCAATAGGATTTCCTGAACCTTGAAGGGCATCAGTTCATGAAAAACCTTGAAGTGGGGGTCGAAGGAAGTCGGAAAAAATGTGGGATTCACCACCATTGAATGCACCCCTGGGTCTTTATACTGATCATTTCACCAGTCTGGACGAATCACACCGGTCTGCACAATGTTCACCGGTAGCGTTACCTTAACTTAAAACTGCTGGGCTAAAAAATAAATCATCATTTCATCTCCGGGCGTGTTTTCCTATTGCCCCCCAAACAG
Source organism: uncultured Desulfofustis sp. (assembly GCA_965601575.1). GTDB lineage: Bacteria > Desulfobacterota > Desulfobulbia > Desulfobulbales > Desulfocapsaceae > JABDQA01. The sequence continues at coordinate 5,200 of CBFCWR010000021.1, forward strand.
TATGTACGCAAACGGCCGCCACCCGGCCGTAACCAGGAACAACAGCGTCAGTGACACACTGACCAGTGAGGCCCGCCGGATGAATTGGTCGACATGGCAGCCACCTTCCACTGCATAGCTGATGATCCGTACCAGCGCCGCGCCCAAACCGGCAAGCACTCCACCGTGCAGAAACAGGTAGAGCGGCAGACCAATAATCAGGTAGGGATAGTGCAGCAGGTCGAAGGGGCACCGGTGGTGCGGCAGACCATATACGTAAGGACTCACCTGCACGGTAATGACCGCCAGGGCGAGCAGATAGAAGATCAGCCAGGCCGCTCCCAGCATCCCGGAGACGAGCAGCGCAGCACCTTTCGAGGATGGGATACTGAACAGCTGAAATACTGATCCGGCCAGAATCAGTGCAGCGGTGGCCGCCAGCACGAACGGCATGGCAGATTCCGAGGAATAGTTCAGCAGGCTGTAGCCGCCCGCCTCCGTGTCCCCAAAAATTATGCCGCAGCAGCTGGTGACAATCTCCGGCTCCAGATTTGTCAGGTAGAGCACCACCAGCAGACCGTCGCCAATGAGCAGCGGCAGCATGGCTAATAGCCAGAGACTCTTGAGCCGGGTATAGGGAAAATTTTCCGAACCGATATCGAGCCGATGCAGCATAATCCACAGGCTGCCGACAAATATGGTGACCAGCTTGAAGCCCAGGGCCGGAAGTCCATACCCGTTGGCAGTCAGAGAACCAGCAGCGCACATGGCCCCTTTGAGGACGGTGGCGAAATAGTCGGCGGCATAGATGAACAGGATGGCCGAAATAATCTGCACCACCAGTCCGAACTGGACCAGGGTGGCCACCAGCCAGATCCGCTCTTCCAGTTTGATCTGCAGCTCCGAATCCGAACCGAGGTCCCAGTCTTTAAGAAGTCGCAGGGCCGTGGCTGCGCCGACAAGCCCGAAGATGATCACCACCGCCGAGCAGGTGATCAGCGCTATGGACCAGGATTCGAGAATCATTGTGGTCCCGTGACGGCCCTGAGCCGACCGTCGCGCAGATAAAAGCAGCGGTCCACGATTGGATTTTCTGAAACCAGCGGATCGTGAGAGGCGATGATGATCGTTTTCCCGAGTTTTTTGAGCTCCGCCATGATGGACAGGAAATCCTCACTCAGCCTGGTGTCTAAATGGGCCGTCGGCTCGTCGGCAATAATAATGGAAGGATTGCTGATCAAAGCCCTGGCCACCGCCGCCCGCTGAAGTTCCCCGCCGGAAATTTCAGCAGCCAGGAAATCTCCACGGTGATCAATCTCGAGCCTTTTCAGGAGTTCCAGGCCCCTTCTCTTCCGCTCAGCCGGTCGCGTGCCCAGGGGCAACAGCGGCAAGGTGACGTTTTCCAGCACACTGAGTTCGGGAATGAGCCTGAAGCGTTGAAAAATAAAGCCGATGTGCTGGCGTCTGTAGAGCGTCAGGAAGCGATCCGGCAGACGTGCCAATTTCCTGCCGTCAACCACGGCGCTGCCACTGGTCGGCCCGATAATCCCGCCCAGAATCGCCAGCAGCGTCGACTTGCCGGAACCGGACGGGCCGTGAATGCAGATTGTCTCATTGCTGGCGATGGACAGGTCAATGGCGCGCAGAGCATGCACCTGATTGGGTTGGCCGCGATTGTAATATTTCTCCACCGCCTGCAGTTCGATTTTCATCTCAGATCACCGAATCGGGACGGATGGTGGCGCTGTGCCAGGCCGGTATCACCGTGGCTGCAAGATAGGGCAGGATACTGAGCGAAAAGATGATCAGCAGGTCGGCAAAGCTGAACACCGGGACCAGCGACAGCGGCGGCTTCACTACCGACCAGCCGAGCAGCACGGGACGGAACAGCAGTCCGTTGAACAACAGCAGGTGGATCCAGGCAGCCAGATAGCCGAGGCCAAAGGCCGAAATCGAGATTATCACCGATTCCCAGAACCTCAGGGTAATGATATCCTCGGTTTGCCAGCCCAGCACCTTGAGAATGGCTACCTCCTGCTGCTGGGCGGGCGTCAGGCCGCTGGCCTTGTCCCAGGCGAAGATAAAAAAGGCGGCCACGGCCCCGAACAGGCAGGCCAGCCCGAAACCAGAGCGCCAGCCAAAAGCGACCCGATAGGTTTTGCCAATGCGCTCCCTGGTCACCACCCGCGCCCCCTCCAATCGCTCGCCTATCTTGTCGGCGATGGTGTCTATTTCAAGGGGATTGGCGACCTCGACGAGCAGATCCGTTATCGCATCACCTGGCACACCGAACAGATCCCGGGCCGCGTCCAGGTCCATGATGATCAAGTCATCGGTGACCATCGAGGTTTCGGCATTGAAGGTTCCCGAGCTGACGAAAGATTTCAGGCTCAGGTCAGGACGAAAGAGCGAGAATGCTCTTCGATCACCAAGCTCGAGGTTTTCACGGACACCGCGGCCAATTATCGCCGGCTCGAACGCTTGAGCGGTTTCCAGGTTTGGGTGAAAATCGATTCCCAGGCCGGCGAGCGGGGTTTCGTCCACCAGATTGGGTACACCGATTACCGTGTAATTGGCCCCGTTGTTCTCATCGAAATAGTATCCCCAGACCCGGGGCTGCACCGAACGTATGCCGAAAATGGATTCCAGCTCTTTTGCAGCGTTCGCGGAAAATGCAACCTGCCGACCGGCGGACATCTGCTGGACAGTAATATCCGGGACTGTGGTAAGCACCTGGCTGGCTGCATGCTTGAGGCTGGTGGTGGTCAACGAAAAGGAAGCGACCATGAAAATGACCAGACCAAAGACCAGTACGACGACAAGATTTCTCCCGAGACGCCTGGTCAATCCGCCACACGCATAATCGGCTATATTGAGCTGCCTGTCCAGGTATCCGGCAGCCATCTAACGCTCCGGGATCCAGAATGAGCCGGTGGGAAAATGCTCGATACTGCCCGGGTGGTCCATGAACGGCGCCAGCCGGTCCGAGACGGCCAGATGCCTGATATAGCGGGCATCGGTGGCGATGCAAAGATCACTCAACCCGAATACGTGGACGGCTCTCACCATTTTGGAGCGGGCCTCTTCGGAGCCGGCCAGACGCTGTTGCGCCGCTGCAATCAGCCCGGCCTGGAAGAAGATGCAGAAGGCCACAAAAAGAAGAAATTTGATCGACGGCCGCATCTCAACCGGCCTGCTTCATCGCCTTCTTTTTCTTCATTTTCATCATGTGCTTCTTTTTCATCTCCATGATCTGCGCTGCGGTGATTTCATCGAAGCCGAGAATGTCAGTACCTTGATGATCTTTCTTGAAATTCTCCGCCTCCTTAAGGGTGGAAAATGGGATAAGCTCATCACCCATGGGACCCAGCACGTCGCTGCCGACCACATAAAGTGCCGAGCGACCGTCTATATAATCGAGGGTATAGTAGTTGCGGACCCAGATCTCGGCCTGGGTCAGGTCCGAGGCGCCTCCATACAGTTCAGCATTGAAATAGTAGGCCATCATGTCCTTGACCCCGTCAAAAACCAGCGGCTTTTCGTTCGCATTAATTATCTGGGTGAGCCATTGATCGTATTTGGCGACGAACATGCCGCACACCGGGCACTTTTCATTCGGTTCGACTCTCTTCAGTGGCTCCGCGACAACAGCCCCGGACATGAGTAACAACGTCAGGCAAAAGAGTACAACAGTCCAATTACGTTTCATCTCCCTCTCCTTTTCTATCAATTACGGTAAGTAGGGGCCGAGCAATTCCTGCAGTTCGGCCTCACCGACACCGCCGAGCACGGCGGTAATTATCTTTTGATCCGGGCTGATAAAAACGGTCTGGGGAACCAGACTCACCTGGTAATCCTGAGCCATGCTGCCGTCTTTATCTAGCGCCACCGGAAAGCCGATGTCAAGCTCTTCTATATATGCTTTTACCCGCTCGATGGTCTCGTTGGCGGTGGCCACGTAAAGAACCTTGAGCCCCTGCTCCCGATAAGTGTCGAAATAGCTGTTGATAATCGGTGAGTCGGCGCGACAGTATTTACACTCGGTATCCCAGAATCTCAAAATCACGGGGGAGCCCTGCCAGTTCTCGGAAGAGATGGCCTGGCCCTGAAGATCAACAATGGAGAAGGCCGGTGCCCGGTCACCAATTTTCAAGCGGCTCGATTCGTCGCCGCTGCAGGCGGCGACCAGCAGGCTGAAAAGGCCCACCAGGGCGAACCACCTCAGTGAACGATGGGCAACTGTGTTTTTGAACGTGCTGATTGAGAAGATGTACATTGGTGCGGTCCTTTTGAGTCAGTTCAGAAATTTAATTACCCCCGCCTGCTTTTACAAGCATTCTCTAGGCGTATCTCCTCATCTTCCAAAGTCTGGCGACCCTGGACAAGAGCTTTTGAAAAGGACGATAACTGTTGTACTTAACCACGCGCAATGCTACAATGTGCTATAGGGAACAAATAGTTTACAGTGGTTACAGAAATTATGGAAAAAAACGAATTCACCACAATCAGGAAAAAGCTGGCCAAGACCCAGAAAGAACTCTCTGAACTGCTCGGCACCTCATTAAAAGCGGTAAGCAGTTATGAGCAGGGATGGCGCAACATTCCTGTCCACGTGGAACGTCAGCTGCTTTTTCTGCTTGCCCAGAAAAACAACACGGGCAAGTACGTCTGCTGGGATATTCGTCAATGTGCCGAAGAAGTGAAGCAATCCTGTCCGGCCTGGGAGTTCAACGCCGGTCACCTCTGCTGGTTCATCAGCGGCACCGTCTGTAATAACGACGTCAAGAAAAATTGGGCAGAGAAGATCGCAGTCTGCAGGAAATGCCCTGTTTTCAAGGCCCAGATGGACCTCTAGAGCCCAGCTCTTCAGGATAATTGACGTTGCGCCAGCAGTCGGCCAATTCGTCAGGTATCCAGGGCTGACTGGTCAGTTCATTGTCAGCCAACCCTCCCACCCTGCTTTCTCCTGACGCGATCAATTTTTCAATCAACGGTCCGCTTCGATAGTCGTACCAGGCCAGCAGCGGTTCGCGTCGACCCGTGGACGGATTCCTGGCTATTATCGCCCGATATCTCCCGCTTCTCTGATTCAGCAGCCAGGTGATCGCCGACGCCTCGAGGTTCGGCAGGTCACAGGCCAGCACAAGCCACGAACTCCAGGGATGCTCCTTTATCAAGGCCCCGATTCCTGCCAGGGGCCCCTGTACACCAGGCAGATCGTCAACCCGGGGCAGGTCACGCAAGACAGGGGGAAGCTCTCCTGCTCCGGAGATGAATAACTCGTCCACGAAAGGGCTGAGCGTATTCACCGAACGCTCGAGCCACGTCTCTCCACCGGTGTGGCGGATCAAATGTTTGGGACGCCCCATTCGAGAGCTTTTGCCGCCAATCAGCACTGCTCCCGCGAGCGGTACTGAAAATTCACAGCGGTCGAGCCAGCGCTTGATTCCGGCGACACAAAAATGCAGCTCTGTGTCTGATTGGCAGATAAAAGATGTAGCCGGAGTCTGGCTGCCCGATGTTCGTCTCGGCGAGAACAGCAGGCTCGCTCCAGGCGCGGCCGGGGCGCCGCTGACCAGCAGCAGATCGACGCGGGTCAGGCGAGCGATCAGATCCTGTGGCCTGGTGATCGAACTGAGATCATCGACGCGAGAGAAGACCACACCATCGGCCTGGAGCAAGCCCAGAATCTTGTCGATCAACTCGGCTTCATCACTATTTTCAGGCGGTGAGATCGTCAGGACCGGCAGATGTTCGGGAAGCGCGAGCATGGGTGGGCCTACCCGGAACAGAACACGGATTCCTGCCCCGGCGGCAGCACTCCCTGTCGTCGCCCTTCGTCGATGAAGAGCTCCACGGCCCGCCGCCCCTCGTCGCCAAGCTCAAGTGAAAATTCGTTCACGTAGAGCTCGATGTGCTGGTCGATAACCGTGTCCTCGGTCTCTTGAGCGTACTGCTTGATAAAGGAATGACATCGCTCGGGATGGGTCCGGGCCCAATGAAGACTGGCGCCAATTCTACGATCGATTTCCTCTCTCTGCGAGGGCTGCAATGCCCTTTTAACGCCGATACAGCCAAGCGGCAGCGGCGCATCGAAGGATTCTTCCCACCACTGCCCCAAATCCTGCAGGCAGACCAGGCCTGCCTGGGCATAGGTGAAACGACTTTCATGAATGATCACCCCGGCATCGACCGCCCCCGACGCCACCGCATCGATAATCTGCTCGAATCGCATTTCTACGAGATTGGTGCTCTCGGGTGCGAACATCCTGAACAACAGGGCAGCGGTGGTGTAGGTACCGGGAATGGCGATTTTCTTGTGGGTAAGCTTTGCAATCGACATCTTCTCTCTGCCGATCAACAGAGGGCCGCACCCCCGACCCAGCGCACTGCCCGAATTGAGCACGCAATAGGAGTCGAGTAGATGGGCGACGGCATGAAAGGAGAGCTTGGTCACCTCGAGCCGGCCTTCAAAGGCCCACAAATTCAAGGTTTCCACGTCTTCGAGGCGGGGTGGCTGGAAAAACGGCTGCGATTGATTCTGGGCTTCCTCAACCAGCCTGCAGAAGATGAAGGTATCGTTGGGACATGGCGAGAACCCCAGGGAAAAAGGCGCGTTGGGAATCATCTTCGATCCTGAAGTTTTTTGATTATCAGCTTAGCAGCCTGGGCGGCCCTGGCGGCTGCTTCAGCAATCGGCCACACCTCGTCGGTGCGGTCTTCGACCTGGTTGGAAATGGCTCGAACCTCCACCAGCGGCAGGTCGAACAGCTCGCAGGCCCGAGCCAGGGCGGCACCCTCCATGTTTTCACAGATCGCCCCGTAACGGTCGGCAAAATGATCGCCCCGGACTTTGAAGCCGCTGGCGCCATTAACCGTCACGAAGGTACCCACGGTCGCATCGATCGTTTCGGCAGACAATGCCGATTGTGCGGCGGCGAGCAGGGTGGGATCGAGCTTGAAAACCGATTGAGCCGGAAACTCATTCTGGGGAAACGGTTCAACCCTGTCGCCGTAGCAGACCCCGAAATCCCCGAGAATCTCGCGCTCGGCCAGACAGAGATCGAGCACTTCAAGTTGATGGTTCGGTCCCGAAGAATAGGCCCCGCCGATGCCGAAATTGACAACGGATCTGATTTTCGTATGGTGTCTTTCAAGAAAACGGCTCAGGGTGATTCCCGACTCCATCGGGCCGACCCCTGAAACAAGCTGGTGCACCGAATCCGCCGAGGACTGATCCGTGGGGCCATAGGCATCCATTTCGGTTTGTGTTGCGGCGACCACGAGATGCATGGTATGAAATCCGTCCTCTGAAAGTTTGAAAGTTCGCGCAGCAGTTCTTTATTTAGTAATGAACCCGCACACACTATGCAAGATGATTTAAAACTGGCGGCCTACCGCTACGACCTGCCCGAAAAAAATATCGCCCAGTTTCCGGCCGATAGAAGAGATCATTCCCGGCTGTTGGTCCTCAACCGACGCACGGGGCTGAGGGAACACCTGCATTTTCATCAGATCACCGGTCTGTTCAAACCGGGTGACCTGCTGGTTCTCAACAATACCAGGGTGTTCCCGGCCCGTCTCCACGGCAGGAAAGAAAGCGGTGGAAAAGCGGAAGTCTTCCTGCTGGGTTATCCGGTCCCCGTAGAGTCCACATCTGCTGCTACCCGTGCCGCGCACTTTCGCTGCGAGGCCCTGCTCAAATCATCACGGCCGCCAAAACGGGGATCGGTCATCCGTATCGACAGTCACGGTTCCTGTCTCATGCTTGAGGACCGCCTGAGGGGCAGGTGGTTGATCGAACTGATCGTCGATCCGCCTGCCAACCTCGAGAGTTTGCTCGAGGCCAGTGGAGAAGTGCCGCTTCCCCCCTACATAAAGCGCGATGAAGGCAGCGTGGATAGTGACAGAACAAGGTATCAGACCGTCTATGCCAATCAACCCGGTGCCGTCGCGGCCCCGACCGCGGGACTGCATTTTACCAGGGACCTGATCGCCACGCTCGAAACAGCCGGCGTGCGGACCGCGCCTGTTACTCTGCACGTGGGCTACGGTACCTTTGCCCCGGTACAGGAACAAGACATCTCCACACATCGCATCCACCGCGAATATATCGAAATATCAGCATCCACCACGGAAATGGTTAACAAGACCAAGGGCCAGGGTGGGAAAATCTGGGCGGTGGGCACGACCACGGTTAGAGCGCTGGAATCGAGCGTCGATCAGAATTATCGTCTCACACCGGTCAAAGACTGGTGTGATCTCTACATCACCCCAGGTTTCAAGTTTAAAGTGATCGACAACCTGATCACCAACTTTCATCTGCCTGAATCTTCCCTGCTTTTTCTGGTCGCTGCATTATGCGGCAGGGAGACGCTGCTGGACTGCTATCGGGAAGCCATCGCCCGCGATTATCGCTTTTACAGCTACGGAGATGCAATGGCCATAATAGACTGATCCGGTCCGCCGAGGACAGACCGGATCAGGATAGATGCGCGATAGTCGGGGATGAGAAAGGTTATTTTCCGGTGGCCGCTGCCGGACAGCCTTCGCAGCCGGCACCTGCTTGCCCTGTCTGACAGGGAGGTGCGGCGGGTGTGGATTTTTCGTTTTTGTCCTTGCCATTGCCAGATGACCCGGCTGAGGCGTAGCCATCGGCGTACCAGCCGCCGCCCTTCAATTGAAAAGAAGTCATCGACATCAATTTTTTAACTGGTCCCTTGCATTCAGGGCAACTGGCCAGGGGCGGGTCGGAAATCTTCTGCTGAATTTCGATTACGCTCTGACAATCCGTACATTCATACTCATAAACCGGCATCGAACTTCTCCAACTTTTCGTACATGCGTTGCACCCACCGTAGCGATGGATTTTATCACTGGAATTTTGTGCGCAAAATTAATTCGTGTTTGCCATTCTGTCAATATGCTGCGACCCCAATCGGTCAACAAAGATGAAATCGCCCTGATCTGCGATACACGAGGCGGACAATGTCAGGCGTGCGAGTTGACCAACAGCGACAAACTCATTTAGTGTGGACCAGGGGCTCCGTGATCCGCTCCTCCCTGCTGAGCAGCCCTCGCAAGTCCTCCATCATCAAATAGAGACAAGGCATGAGCACCAGGGTTATGACCGTGGCGAAGGCAATGCCGAAGCCCAGGGAAATTGCCATGGGGATCATGAACCGCGCCTGCCTCGAAGTTTCGAAAATCATCGGCGCCAGGCCGCAAAAGGTGGTGAAAGTGGTGAGCACCACCGGTCTGAATCGGCGCACACCGGCTGCAGAAACGGCAACCAATGGCGACAACCCCTTGAGCCGCTGCTTGTTGGCATAATCGATGAGCACCAGGGAGTCGTTGATGACGATACCCGACAGCGCCACTATTCCCATCATGCTCATCAGGCTGAGGTTGTAGCCCATGATCAGATGACCGAATACCGATCCGATGATGCCGAATGGGATAGCTGCCATGACAATGAGCGGCTGCAGATAGGAGCGGAATGGTATGGCCAGCAGAAAATAGATGCCGCCGAGGGCAAAGAGGAAATTTTTAAACAGGTCGCTGACACTTTCCTTTCGCGACGCCTGACGGCCCTTGTAATCGTAGGAAAGTCCCGGATATTGTCGGGCGAGCTGGGGCAGGACATCGGTATTGAGACCGGCCATGATGGTAGGTGTGGCGCCGATGGGATCGACATTTGCGGTCACCATTGCCGTTCGTTTCGAGTCTCTTCTCTTGATGCTGGTATAGCCCCTGCCCTTGTTGATGGTGGCGATATCACTCAGGGGCACAAAGATTTGGCCCGGGGTGGCAATCATGAAATTCTCGATGTCATACTCGCTGAGGCGCTGCTCCTCCGGCAGTCTTACCCTGACGGTCACCTCGTTGCTGCCCCTCTGCTGACGCAAGGCGATGGTACCCTGGAAGGCGCTGCGGACTTGCCGTCCGACCTCGGTGGCAGTAAGTCCGAGACTCTCGCCGCGCTCGTTCACGACAAAATCGTACTGCGTTTTTCCGGCCGCATACCCGCTGTCGACGTCCTTCACGCCCGAGTAGAATTCCAACTGTTCAGCCAGGCTGAGACTGGCCTGATCGAGCACCTCGATGTCCCGATGACTCAATTCGATGGACAACCCGGCGCCGCTGCCCGGACCTCCCCGGTCAGATTCATAGCGCAGCGACTGCAAGCCAACCATCGGCCCCACCGCCTGCCGCCACATCTTGGTCACGTCCCGGGTGCTGAACTGACGGACATCAGGAGGCGTCAGATAGGCATTGATCTGCACTGAATTATCTGAGATAGACGAGGTGATTCCTTCCAGCAACTCATCGCCGCCGTTGTCCTTGGCCACTTGTTCGATGCCCGAGGCCAACTGGTCGCGTACCCTGATCATTTCAGAGACCGGACTGCCGATGGGCAACACGGCGGTCACCACCGCGCGGTCGGATTCGACCCGGGGCATCAGAATCATGGCGATTCTGCCACTGAAGACATAACCGGCGGTCCCCAGCAACACGGCAACCAGGCAGGCCACGGTAATAAAGCGATAGCTCAGAAACCAGCCCAGCGACGGTTCATAGATTCGGCGCACGTACCAGTTCAGCATACCGCTGAAAAACCGTTGCCACTTGTTGGCGATGCGGACCAGCAGATTACCGTTGCTTTCCTTCGAATGGGCCAGGTGAGCCGGCAGGATGAGCAGCGATTCAAGCCAGGAGATAAGAAATACCGTAATGACCACCAGTGGGATAACCCGCCACACTTTACCCATGACTCCCGGGACGAAATAGAGGGGTAGAAACGCCGCGACATTGGTGAGGATGGAAAAACCGATGGGCATGGCCACGTCCTTTGCCCCCCTAATTGCTGCCTCCACCCGGTTGTGCCCCCGCTGCCTGTATTCGTAAATATTTTCGCCGGCAATGATGGCGTCATCGACGACGATGCCCAGCGAGATGATGAAGGCGAACATCGAAATCATGTTGATCGAGACATCGAACATGGGCAGGAAGAGCAGTCCCCCGAGAAATGAGATGGGGATCCCCATGGTGACCCAGAACGCCAGCTTCATCTCCAGAAACGACCCCAGCACGATGAGGACCAGGACAAGGCCGATGAGGGCATTCTTCAACAGCAGTTCCAGGCGCTGTTTATATATTTTCGAGCTATCGCTGCTGAAGCTGTAACTGACCGACGGTGGCAAACTTGGTTCGATTTCAGCCATCGCCGCCCGGGCGGCCTTGGACACCCCAATGGGCGTCTCCTTGCCGATCCGGTAGACCTTCAACAGAATTGACCGCTGCTTGTCGTAGGTGTTCAGTCGATTGCTGTCCTCAAATCCCTCTTTGACGACACCGATATC
>CBFCWR010000022.1:0-16021 GCA_965601575.1 uncultured Desulfofustis sp.
CGCTGCTCAACGCCCTGAGGACGCGAATCCTCGGCCACCACACCGGCCTGCCGCTATCAGGAATTGGCACCACTAGTCTCCGCCTCTCTCGTCACTATCGGTCACAGCCATCAGCAGTTCACCAGAGAAGCGGCTGGAGTGACCTTCATCAACCCCGGCAGTACCGGTCGAATGTTCGACGGCAAGATCAGCGGCGGCTGCGCAGTGATCACGGTGGAAAAATACAGCTCTGTTGTTGAACTGCATCGTATTCCCTACTCTGCCACCGCGGTCACTGAAGAAATCAAGAAACAGCGACTTCCGTTAATCTACGTCGAGATGTTTCTGCGCGGCCGAAAACTCAATTAATGTTAATTACCATTTGCTTTGACGGAGCTGCCTCTGGTAGATTCTTGTCAGGTTTTGGCAAAAATTTCCATTTGCACGTAACCCTCTTTTTCTTCGAATACGGAGCCAGATCATGGGTGATAACGGCAAAAAAGATAAGAAATCAAAAGGCATAAGGAGCGATATCAAGCTCCAGGAGCTCACCGCTCTGCGCAATATCGATGCCAAAGACGGCAAGGATAGAACAGCCGTCTGGATAAAAAACTGGCATCTTGCCTACGAATACGAATTGCGGCGTCTGCAGGTCGAATTGATGAAACTGCAGAGCACCATGCAGGCCGAGGGCAAAAGAGTGCTGCTGATTTTCGAAGGCCGCGATGCGGCCGGCAAGGGGGGAACCATCAAAAGGTTCATCGCCCATCTCAACCCCCGATACACTAAAGTCACCGCCCTGACCAAACCCAACGAGACCGAATCAACCCAGTGGTATTTTCAACGCTATATCAGCCACCTGCCAGCTGCCGGCGAAATGGTGTTCTTTGATCGAAGCTGGTACAACCGGGCCATGGTCGAACCGGTAATGGGCTTCTGTACCGATGAGCAGAACAAGCGTTTTCTAAAGGATGTCCCCCAGCTGGAAGAGCTCATCGTCAAGGACGGTATCACGCTCTTCAAGTTCTATTTCTCGGTATCCAAGGAGGTTCAGAAAGAGCGATTCGAATCAAGACGGGAAGACCCCCTCAAGCAGTACAAACTTTCGCCAGTCGACAACCTCGCTCAGAAATACTGGGATCAGTATTCGCTGCGTAAATTTCAGATGCTTCAGGAAACAAATCGAACCATCGCCCCCTGGACCATTGTCCGTTCAGACAACAAAAAGATGGCTCGTATCAACTGTATCAGATACGTCTTGAGTCAACTTGATTACGAAGGAAAACTACCGGATGACGAGTTAGTGCCTGATCCCGATATCATCGTCTCTGGCATCGACGAATTGAAACACATGGAAGAGCACCTGATGAATCCGGAGAAGCTGTACGGTTAGCACTTTTCCACCCACCAGGCAGCGCTCAACTCTTTTCTGAACCCATGGCATTGAGCTGGCTTTCGAGCCCGAACACCTCATCCACCGGCACCACGAAGGCAATGCCGGTGCCTGGTTTATGGAATTCTCCCGCACTCTGAATTGCCCCGATGACCGGTTTGACCAGGTGACTTCCCAACAGAAACATGATGATATCGGTCTGGGTTTCGAGGGTCAGACCGAAAAATGATTTTGCCTCCCGGATTCCGGTACCCCGGGCCGGAATAATCGTCGCCCCGGTTGCGCCGGCCGCCTTCCCTGCATCAACGACGCGGTCAGTGTAATCAGGTTTAACGCTGGCCAATATCACTTTAAAGTCCATCTTCATTCTCCTCTTTTCTGGGCTGTCTATTTTTAGCATACCAGTCGGTAAACTGGCCATAAGCCAGAACCGAGATAATGGGAAACAGGCTGGCAAAAGCTATGAGCCCGAACCCATCCAGGGCGGGATCCCGGCCGGGTACCGTTTTCGCCAGTCCGAGTCCAAGCGCTGCGACGATGGGAACGGTCACGGTCGAAGTGGTCACTCCACCGGAATCATACGCCAGGGCGATTATTTTTTTCGGCGCATAAAATGTCTGTATGACGACGATAATGTATCCCGCCATAATGTAGAGGTAAAGCGGGGTACCGGTCACAATCCGAAAACAGCCCAGAGCGATGCCGACGGCCACGCCGATTGCCACGACAACTCTCAGACCCAGTTTATCTATGGTACCGGCCGAGACTTCGTGTGCCTTGTAGGCAACGGCCATCAATGAAGGCTCGGCAATCGTGGTGGCGAACCCGATGGCCGCCCCGAAAAGATAGACCCAGCCATATTCTCTCCAGTCAGCAGTCAGATATTCAACGCCTATACCGACAATGAAATCCGGATCCGAGAGCTGCCTGGCCATCGCCTCACCGACTGGAAACAGCGCTTTTTCGAGGCCAATAAGAAACAGGGTCAGACCGAGAATCACGTGAACAATACCAATCAGTACGCTTTTGAGTCGGGGAATAGAGCGTTTCAGGACAACGATCTGGAAGAAGACGATCATGCAGACGATGGGTGCCACGTCGCCCAGCGTGGTCAGGAGCACCAGGGAAAATTCAATCAGAAACTGCACGTTCACCTCAGTTAAAAATGATCATGCCGTAGCCCATGACGAACATCATGGGAAAGAGACTGGCGAAGGCGATCAGCCCGAAACCGTCGACCAGGGGATTGCGTCCCCTGATGATGGTCGCCAAGCCCACCCCGAGGGCGGTTACCAGGGGCACGGTCACCGTGGAGGTGGTGACGCCACCCGCATCATAGGCGATGCCGATGATCTCTTTGGGGGCAAAGGGGGTTATCGCCATGACACAGCAATAGCCGCCGATAATCAGATAGTGGATAGGAATTCCTTTCAATATCCTGAAGACCCCAACCACTACGGCAAGTCCCACGGACACGGCTACGGATATTCGCAAGCCTCTGCTGTAGGACTCGAGAGATTCCTGGGAAGGGTCTATGAGGTTGGATGCGGCAGCAATGTCGGCGGACTTGTCGGCGACGGCAATCAGCGAAGGTTCGGCGATGGTGGTGGTAAATCCAAGCCCGAATGAAAAAATCAGCAACCAGAAAATGGATCCCTTTCGGGCCAGCGCTTCGGCGAGGGTCTCGCCGATGGGAAACAGACCGGTCTCCAATCCCTGGATGAAAAGACTCAGGCCGAACACCACGAGCAGGCAACCAAACAGGATATCGGCGATCGCGGGAAGCGGCTGCCTGATTACGAAGGCCTGAAAGAAGGCGATGACCACGACAATCGGAAGCAGATCCATGGCTGAGCCGCGCAATCGCTCGAAAATCGCGCTCAGGAGTTGGCGTACTGCTCTGGCTGTCGTGCCTTTGTTCAATTCAGTTTACCACAGCACTTCTTATATTTTTTGCCCGATCCGCAAGGACAGGGAGCGTTGCGGCCTATTTTGTCGCCCTCTCGCTTTACCGTCTCTTGGGGTTTGCCCGCGTCCCCGGCTGCGGCTTTGTGCATCTGCATCTCCTGTTCCTGACGCTGACGGCGCTCCTCTTCCAGGCGCTCGACCTCTTCTTCCTGGACCAGGCGAACATGCATCAGGGTTTTGATGGTCTGCAGTTTGACCGTCTCGATCATGGTGGCAAACAGATCAAATGCTTCTTTCTTGTACTCGTTGAGCGGGTTCTTCTGACCGTAGCCCCGGAGGCCGATGCCCTCTTTGAGATGATCCATGTTGAGCAGATGCTCTTTCCAATGACTATCGACAATCTGCAGCAGAATGATCCGCTCGATCTGGCGCTGGTTCTCCACTCCGTTGGTCTCCTCCTGGGCCAGACGGGCCTGCTCGGCGACCTCGGCAATGGCCTGCTGCAGAGTTTCAGAGTCAAAATCGCTCTTCTGCTCGTCGCTCCACTCAGGCTTACGACCGAATATGTCGATAATTTGCTGCTCGCAGTATTCCCAGTCCCACTCCTTGGCATCTATCCGTTCCTGGGCAACCTCTGCAACGATTCCCCCGATCAGATCCTCGGTCATGTCCCCGATCACCTGCTGCAGGTTGTCACCCTCCAGCACCTCGCGCCGCTGCTGGTAGATCACCCCCCGCTGGGTGTTCATGACATCGTCATATTCGAGCAGGTGTTTACGAATATCGAAATGGTGACCTTCTACCTTGCGCTGGGCATTCTCGATGGCCTTGGTGATCATAGTGTGTTCGATGGGTTCATCCTCTTCCATGCCGAGCTTGTCCATGATGCCGGATATCCTGCCGGAGCCGAAAATGCGCAGCAGGTCGTCTTCGAGGGACAGATAAAAACGCGAAGAACCGGGGTCGCCCTGACGGCCTGAGCGACCACGGAGCTGATTGTCGATGCGCCTCGACTCATGTCGGGACGTACCCAGGATATGAAGCC
This sequence comes from uncultured Desulfofustis sp., assembly GCA_965601575.1. Lineage (GTDB taxonomy): Bacteria > Desulfobacterota > Desulfobulbia > Desulfobulbales > Desulfocapsaceae > JABDQA01. The sequence goes on from CBFCWR010000022.1 coordinate 4,326, forward strand.
CTCCTGCTTCGATCACTCCCTCCCCAAGCTTGATATCGGTTCCCCTGCCCGCCATATTGGTGGCAATGGTGACTCGTCCCGCCTGGCCCGCCTGGGCAATTATTTCAGCTTCACGCTCATGGTGCTTGGCGTTGAGCACATCGTGCGGGATTTTCTGCTTCTTGAGCATGTGGGCAATCTTTTCCGAGACATCGATCGAGATGGTGCCCACCAGCACAGGCTGCCCTTTCTCGTGTTTCTCGGCAATTTCATTTATGACCGCCTGGTATTTGGCCTTCTCGTTCTTATAGATGACATCGGCGTAATCTATGCGAATCATCTCCATATGAGTCGGCAGCACGACCACGTCGAGATCATAGATTTTCTTGAACTCGGGAGCCTCGGTATCGGCCGTACCGGTCATGCCGGCCAGCTTGTCGTACATGCGGAAATAATTCTGGAACGTAATCGAGGCCAGCGTCTGGTTCTCCCGCTCTATCTTGACATTTTCCTTGGCTTCGAGCGCCTGATGCAGGCCATCGCTGTAGCGTCTCCCCTCCATGGTCCGGCCGGTAAATTCATCGACAATCACCACCTGCCCGTTCTTGACGATGTAATCCACATCTTTTTTGAACAGGACGTGGGCTTTCAACGTCTGGTTGAGGTGATGAAGGTATTCTATATTTCTTGGATCGTAGAGATTTTCTATTTTGAGCAGATCCTCACCCAGGGCAATCCCGTCTTCGGTGAGGGAGACCTGGCGTCCTTTTTCGTCGACCACATAGTGTTCATCACGCCTGAACTTGCGCATGATCCGGTTCACGTTCTTATAGAGATCGGTGGAAATGTCTGCCGGTCCTGAAATAATCAGCGGTGTCCTGGCTTCATCGATGAGTATGGAGTCGACCTCGTCGACAATCGCATAGTTGAAGCCCCTCTGACAGAATTCCTCCAGGGTGAACTTCATGTTATCCCGCAGGTAATCAAAACCGAACTCGTTGTTGGTCCCGTAAGTTACATCGGCTCGATAGGCTTCGCGGCGCTCGGCATCATCCATGTCATGGACAATGCGGCCGACATTCATTCCCAGAAACTTATAGACCTGTCCCATCCACTCGGCATCGCGTGTGGCCAGATAGTCGTTTACCGTCACCACGTGCACGCCATTGCCGGTAAGGCTGTTCAGGTAGACCGCCAGAGTTGAGGTCAGTGTCTTTCCCTCACCGGTTTTCATCTCAGCGATGCAGCCTTGATGCAGGACCACGCCGCCGATGAGCTGGACATCGAAGTGACGCTCCCCAAGGATACGCTTTGACGCCTCTCTCATCACCGCAAAGGTCTCCGGCAGCAGGTCGTCAAGTGGTTCCCCCTGGTCAGCGCGTTGACGGAATTCGACTGTCTTTGCTGCCAGGGCAGTGTCATCGAGCTGCTGAACTTGAGGCTCCAGTTCGTTAATACGGTTTACCAACGGTTGGATCTGTTTGAGCACACGTTCGTTCTTACTGCCGAAAACTTTTGTGAGTATGGATGCTATCATTGTGTCCAGATAGTTAAGTATTTAAAAAATGGGAGCTATGACGACCGGCATAGTAAACACGATCGGCCATTTTCGCAATCATCACCGACAGACCGGAAAACCCGAGCGAGTTTCTTTTTAGACTACACCATTTCGAACCTGATACATCAAGGCCTCTTCATCACAGTCAGGAAACATTGAGCAATGGATGCAGTCGGCCCAGATCTTGTGGGGAAGTTCTTTCTTATCGATGTCCTCGAACCCCAGCTTTCTGAAAAATCCGGGCTGATAGGTCAAGGTGAATATTCTGGAGATACCATATTCCACTGCCTCACTGAGGCAACTCTGCACCAGACGGCGACCAACACCTTGGCCCTGCCCGTTTTCCAAGACTGCCAGCGAACGGATCTCGGCTAGATTATCCCAGCAGATATGCAGAGAACAGACTCCTGAAATCTTCTGATCACCCCGATCCCAGACGACAAAATCGCGGAGCTGGTCATAAAGAGAACTGATCGACCGGCCTAGTAGAAGCTTCTGATCAGCAAAACTCTGCAGCAGAGTATGAATCTGCCGGACATCGTCCATGCGGGCTTTTCGAATCATCGCTTTTGGGTAAACTTCCACACTCACAGTTCAAGAGCTGCCCTATGGCTTTTTCTTCTTTTTCTCATCCAGATGAATCACCGGCTGCTCCTCTTGAACGGTCCCCGCCTTGAAACCGGTGACTACTGGATCGGATGGCTTCAACAGACTCTGCCCGGCCCAGACACCGAGAAGAAACATCCAGAGAAAAATGCAGAAGCAGACTATCGCAATCGAGCCGATACCGGTACGGGTCAATTCGAACTTTATCTTGGTCTGCCGCCGTTTCTTCTGGGTTGCCATCTCACATCTGTTCAGGTGCGCTGAGCCCTAATATTGATAAACCGCTGCCGAACACGGCTCGCAGCCCGGCCACCAGACAAAGACGGCTCCTGCTGAGTTCGACGGCATCGGATATCACCTTGTGCTTGTTATAATAGCTGTGAAACTGGCCAGCAAGCTCCATGAGGAAAAAAATCAGCCGATATGGTTCGAGTTCGAGAGCACAGCTCTCAACCAAAGCGGGAAACGAGCCCAGCTGCTTGAGTAGCCCTATTTCCTCAGGCTCTGCCAGCAGAGACAGGTCGGCGTCCCCGGTTTTAACCAGCTCAACTCCTTTGTCCTCGGCCTGCCGCAGAATGGAACAGAGTCTGGCATGGGCATACTGCACATAGTATACAGGGTTCTCCTGGCTTTGTTTTGTGGCCAGATCGAGATCGAACTCGAGTTGACTGTCCGGCTTGCGCATCATGAAAAAGAAACGGGCAGCATCGACACCCACTTCATCGAGCAGTTCGTCGACGGTGATGAAATTAGCCTTACGGGTCGACATCTTTACCTGTTTCCCGTCCCGCATGAGTGTGACGAACTGATGCAGTATCACCGTAATTTTTTCCGCGTCATAGCCCAGTGCCTCAATCCCGGCTTTGACGTCGGGTACCGTGGCGATATGGTCTGAGCCGAAGATATCAATCAGCCAATCAAAATTCCGTTTGAATTTTTCACGGTGATAGGCGATGTCCGGCAATCGGTAGGTCGGCTCACCGCTGCTCTTGATAATGACCCGATCTTTCTCCTGGCCCAGTTCGGTGGTTCGAAACCAGGTGGCACCGTCCTTTTCGTAGACCAACCCTCTTTCGGTCAGTTCCCTGACCACTGAATCCACGTGGCCGTTTTGGTAGAGAGACTGTTCGTTGTAGTAGTTGTCGAAGGTGATGCCCATACGAGCAAGAGTCCCGGAAATATCTTTAAAAATGGCCTGCTCGGCCGCCTCTTTGAACGGCACCACTGATTCCGTCTCAACCAGAGACTGTCCCTTGTCGTCGATCAATTTCCTGGCGATGTCGTAAATGTATTCGCCCTGGTAGCCATCTTCGGGAAATTGAAAGTCCTTTCCAAGTAATTCCAGATAACGCGCCCGGGCGGATTCTCCCAGTACGCGCATCTGCCGGCCTGCGTCGTTATAATAATACTCCCGGTACACATCATGACCTGTGGCCTCGAGGAGCCGGGCGATACCGTCCCCGAGAATTGCCTGGCGGCCATGGCCGATGGACAACGGACCGGTGGGATTGGCACTGACAAATTCAACCATCACCCGCCTGCTGTCACCGACATTCGACCGACCGAACGAATCGTGCTGACTCTCGATTTCACCGAGCAGATGCTGCCAGACTGATTGGGTAATAGTTACGTTGACGAAGCCGGGTCCGGCGATCTCAACGCGATCGATAAGATCATTGTGGGGTTTTAAATATTCGGCTACCTGGGCAGCTATTTCCCGGGGGTTTTTCTTTTCAATGCCGGCCAGGACAAGGGCGATGTTAGTGGAGAAATCACCCTGGTTTTCATGCTTGGGCACTTCCACCGTATATTTATCTGCGGCGGCTTCAGACCACTGACCTGACTGGACGCCCTCGACGAAGCACTCATCTACGAGTTTTTTTAACCGGGTGCGAATCATGATAAAAACTCTCTTTGGTTATTGTTGCCGAGCGCACACAACACCTCATAGCTGATGGTATCGCTCCATTCGCCGATTTGGTCGGCATCGATTGACTCCGCCCCCTGGCTGCCCAGGATGACGACCTCGTCACCGACTGCGACGTTTTCAATGGCGCTGATATCAGCCATGCACATATTCATGCAAATTCTTCCTCTGATGGGTGCTCGCTGTCCCCGGATCAGGACTTCCGCTCTATTTGACATGGTCCTGAACAGCCCGTCACTATAGCCAATGGGCAGCACTGCTATTTTTGTTTCCCGATCAGTGATGTAGGTGTGGCCGTAGCTGATGCCGCTGCCGGCCGCAACGGTTTTGACTTGAATGACGCGGCTCACGCAGCTCATCGCCGGTCGCAATCCTTCTTGAGCGTTGTTCTCCTTGGCTTTGTCGCCATCGGGATAGTAGCCGTAGAGTGAGATGCCGATCCTGACCATATCCCCATGGGAATAAGGCTGATAGAGAAGTCCGCCCGAGTTGCAGATGGACCTCACCAGCGGCTGCGTATCGCTATTGTGGGGGGCAATCCGATAAAACAGTTCAGCCACCTGTTCGGAATTCTTCGAGTGGTGATTATCACTGCAGGGAAAATGGCTCATGATCCCTGCCGGTGCAATTGACAGCTTTTCGCACCGGGAAAAAACCTCGACCGCTTCAGCGGGGGAAAAACCAAGCCGGCTCATGCCGCAGTCAAACTTCAGGTAGACGGGAAGTCTACTGCCCTGATCTTTTTGAGCTGCAGAAATCCGATCAAGGTCTTCGAACGTAAAGACTACAGGAGTGAATTTATGGGAGAAGAAATAATCCAGATGGTGCGGTTCGAATCCTAGAAAGATGAAGATCTCACCCCGGCATCCAGCCTCGCGCAGGACTACTCCTTCGGCCACTTCGGCCACACCGAAGATGCTGCAGCCGCGTGCCTCCAGCACTGCTGCAGCCCTGGTCATGGAGTGACCGTAGGCATCACTTTTTACCATTGCCATGAAACGAACACCGGGAGCGACTCTGCTCTTCAGGTAACGGTAATTGTGAACCAGCGCTTGTGGATCGATGAGTACCCGATTGTAAGATTTCATTGAAGATCTATCAATTTTGCCAGTTGAACCATTGCTGCCATGGATGCCGGCTCGAAAAAAGTAATGCCCACCCTATGGCAATGCAGACAGTGCCAATAAATGCAGGTGGAATCGCACTCATTCTCAGAATGACGCCGAAAAGCATCATGCCCAGCACCAGCAGCCAGGTCCTCCAGGAATAGACGGCGCCTATACAGGTGTTGTCGCCAAAACGCTTGATCCGTTCCACCCCTCGTGATGCCGCTTTATTGAGCACCAGATATGATTTCAAACTGCCGAGAATAATACCTATAATCGACAGTGGCAAGAGATAGTCCGGGGTTAAATAGGTTATGCCACGGTACAGCAGAAAAAGACCGATGACCGTCCATAGCGCCGAAGCACAGAGCAGGTGGGTTTTCGGCGACACACCCGGTTTGAATTTGGAGAACCAGTGAGACATTAAAGTGGATGCAGCCCAAAAAAAGTCAAGCCCATCACCCCGGCAGGGTGATGGGCTTGCGAACAAAAACGTCTTAAGAGCTAATTAGAGCTCAGTGACGGTAATTGCACCTTCGGGGCAAACTTCCACGCAGGTTTCGCAGCCGAGACACTCGTCAGCTTCAACCGGATCTGCTTTGCCGTCTATCATCTCAAATACCTGAGCAGGACATGCTGCTACACATTCTTCATCGCCAGTACACTTGTCTTTGTCTACCAGAACTTCAAACATTATACACCTCCATAGGGGAATTAAATAAACTAAACATTACGAATGCTTAGCAAACCTCAAAACGGTACTTAAAAGACCTCTGTTTTGTGTAATATCCAATTAATGTACGCCAAAATTTTTGTCAAGCAAAAACACCATACCACACCGTGTCAGTGCAAATCAATTTTATTTCCCCGCATTTGCCCGAATATGAAGCTAAAATATGCATATTTCCGGTACCATAGAGATGCTGCTCCGGATATCATTGCAGACCCACTATTGCTACCCGTTGCGCATCTGCCTTTTATTCTTACCGTCTTCAACCACACGCAGGCCACCAGATAACTTTTGCCGCAGAGATCAAATGACTAAAAAGAAAGACAAGAAAAAGAACAAAGAATCGGAACTTGAGATGCGTGAACGGGCTATGGTCGAAGGTATTCTCGAAGGCAGCCCGGATGGGGTCGGAGTGGTTGTGATCAGACTGGATTGCGGTTGCAGGAAAATGGCTGCAGTTTCAGAAGATGGAGAACCAGCATCAAAAGTCATCATGTATCGTGATCATGCCGAATCCATCTGTGACAAATGCAAAGATGACCAGGGGGCCTTCATCAGGGTCGTCGAACAGTTCATACATTGGCAGGACCCTCCACCTGATCCGGCGCAACAAGACAAGATTTCCCTGAAGGTATTAGGTACCGCGACACCCACCACCCACTAGCCGGCAATGTGCCGCCGCCGGTTGTACTCCTCACATTTTCGGGTAAAAAACTCTGCCCACAGTGGAGTTCCCTCGACGTGGAGGTGCGTATACAAGGCCAGGACGTTGCCGGTGGTCAGCCCGTCCAGGCCATTGATAAATCCCGTTCCCCTGGTCATTTTCAAGACCAGATCCCCGGGTTTTCCATTGTAGTCAAGTACCGTGGAATACCTGAACTCATGTCCTTTTGCGGTGAACCCTTCAGGAAAGAATGGGTTTTTTCCTGTGACGCTGAAAATGGAATAACCGTGAGCCTGCGGTTTTTTCGACATACCGAATACCACATCAAAAACTCCCGCCAGGGGATAGCGTTGTTCGTCAATAATCAGCTCCCTGCCAAGATATATGAGCCCGCCGCATTCGGCATAGATGGGCAGTCCTGCATCGGCAGCGGCTTTAACCGACAACCGGAAACTGCTATTTTCAGCAAGACGCGCAGCACTGGTTTCGGGGAACCCGCCACCGATGTAGAGCCCATCAAGTACTGGTAATCGTTCATCCTCCAGGGCATTGATGGCGACCAGTTCCGCCCCGTGCAATTGGAGGGCTTCAAGATTTTCCGGGTAGTAGAACTGAAAGGCCGTATCCTGGATCACACCAATTGTTACCTTTGTGGAAAGTGGTTCGCTGGGTAGTTCCTGAGCTTCTTCGATCGAAAGTGGTGGAACTGGATCCGTCAGCGTTTCGACCTCAGCCAAATTTATGTGCTGCCGGGTCACCCTGGACAGCGAGTCAAGTGCTTCAGCAGTGCCGTCATATTCCTGGTAAGGGATCATGCCGAGATGACGCATGGGAAAAATATCTGTGCTCATTCTCGGTACCGCCCCCACTACTTTTATATCGGTATAGTGGTGTACTGCTTCGGTTATGATCTTTTCCTGCCGGGCGGTGGCCACCTGGTTGAGCACCACTCCGGCTATCCGCAGCTGCGGTTCAAAATTGATACAGCCCTGAACCAGAGCGGCGACGGTCCTGGTTGTTTTGGTGCAGTTCACCACCAGCAAAACAGGGAGATCGAGCTGGATTGCCAGCTCAGCGGTTGAATAACCTCCCTGTGCGGTTACCCCGTCAAATAATCCCCTGTTGCCTTCCACCAGAGCCAGTTCGGCTCCCGCTGAACGACGCTTGAATGAACGGCAGATCACCTCCGCCGAAAAGAGGTAGGGGTCAAGATTGTAGCAAGGACGGCCGGCGGCACTCTGCAGCCACCCGGCGTCGATATAATCAGGCCCTTTTTTAAATGGCGCCACGGAGCGGCCCGCTTCCACCCAGGCAGCTGTGAGCCCTACCGCGATGACGCTTTTGCCTGATCCCCCGGACAGACCGGCTATGACAATTCCTCTGGTGGCTCTATCACTCATGGTAATGTTTTTCTTTTCCGTGTATGGCCCAGGCGCTTCTGTAGAGTTCATTCATCTCATTTTCGAGCCTCTGGCGATAATGCTCCATGTGCTCGCGTTTTAGTCCTGCGGGCACCTCAACCGGATTTCCGTAAAAGAAATCTATACGTGAGAACGGTTTGGGAATGCAGGTATGATCCCATGAATTGAAGGCATAGGATCTTGACGCCGACCAGGCTACGGGCAGAAGAGGTGCCCCGGATTTTGAGGCCAGCAGGATGGAACCGGACTGAACCACTTGCGGAGGTCCCTGTGAACCGTCAGCCACAATGCCGGCATGGCCGCCATCGTTGAGGTAGGCGAGCATCTCCTTCAGGGCCAGAAGCCCCCTCCGGTTGCTCGATCCCCGGATTGTATCAAAATTCAGACAATGAGCCAGTCTGGCAATATATTCCCCGTCTTCGCTGGCGCTGACCATCACCGCCGCCCTGTCCTTTCTGAGATGGTAGAAAACGTAGAGCAGGGAGTAGTGCCAGAATACGGCAATGACGCTGTTTCCCCGCAGGACACGTTGACGGTTTTCAGACCCGTGTTCGTGTATCCTGCAGGTGGCGAACCAGAGCCGCAGCACCACCGAGATCAGAAAAGGCAGGACGATCACCGAAAGTTTATAGATAAGACCTCTTTTCTTCACCCGATTTCTATCTCCAGCATTCTCAAGGCCTTTATCCTGTCTCTTAACTTGGCCGCCTCTTCGAAGGCAAGTTCGGCGGCTGCCCGATTCATTTCCGTTTCCAACCTGGCGATCTCTTTGTCCAGGTCGGCTACGCTGCCATATCCAACCTCCTCCTCCGCGGCAGACTGCGGGGCTTTATCCTCGTGCTCGAATCCGTAACCAGCTTCCTTCAGATATTGACGAATGGTATCCTTTACAGGCGATATCACCGTCGTGGGAGTTATCTGATGAGAGCGATTGTGATCCTCCTGTATTTTCCGTCTACGGTTGGTTTCATCGATGGTGCGCTGCATGGAGCCGGTGATTTCATCGGCATACATGATTACCATGCCGGCGGCATTACGAGCCGCCCTGCCGCAGGTCTGGATCAATGACCGTTCCGAACGCAGAAACCCTTCCTTATCCGCATCGAGCACTGCAACCAGCGAAACTTCGGGAATATCGAGGCCTTCCCGTAGCAAATTGATGCCGATCAGCACATTGTATTCACCGTTTCTCAAATCCCGAACCAGTTCCACCCTTTCGAGTGTTTTTATATCGGAGTGCAGATAACGAACCCTGACCCCCAGTTTCTCATAATATTCGGTCAGATCTTCGGCCATTCTCTTGGTCAGCGTGGTCACCAGAACCGCCTCATCGCGTTCGGATCTGAGTCTGATCTCATGGAGCAGGTCATCCACCTGGCTGGCGGCCGGCCGCACTTCAATTCTCGGGTCGATCAACCCGGTGGGCCTGATCACCTGCTCGACTATTTTATCACCGGCCCGCTCGAGCTCGTAGGGTCCCGGTGTGGCCGAGACATATATGACCTGGTTAATCCGCTTTTCAAACTCATCAAAACGAAGCGGCCTGTTGTCCAGCGCTGAAGGCAGCCGGAAACCGTAATCCACCAGAGTCTCCTTGCGGGATCGATCACCGTTATACATGCCGTTGAGCTGAGGCACCCCGATATGGCTTTCATCAATGAACAGCAGATAATCTTCGGGGAAATAGTCCAGCAGGTTGGGCGGCGGCATCCCCTGGGGTTTACCGGTAAGGTGCCTGGAATAGTTTTCTATGCCGTTGCAGTAACCGAGCTCCTGCATCATCTCCAAATCAAACATGGTGCGCTGTTCGAGCCTCTGCCTCTCGACCAGTCTGCGTTCCTTCTCCAGTAGATCGAGCCGCATCTTGAGCTCTTCTTTGATGGTGCGCATGGCAATCTGCATTCTGTCTTTGGAGGTAACGAAATGCGATCCAGGGAAAACCGTGTATTCGTCCAGTTCAGCGAGCACCACGCCGCGAAGCGAGTCGATCACAGTGATGGATTCAATGGTGTCGCCGAAGTACTCGACCCGGACTGCCCGTTCCTCCTCGTGAGCCGGGAAAATGTCTATCACGTCGCCCCTGACCCGGAATGTGGAACGATGAAATGAGAAGTCGTTGCGTTCATACTGCATGAACACCAACCGACGCTGAACCTCTTCGGGTGGTACTTCTTGATCGCGCTTGAGAAACAGGTGCATGTTGCGGTATTCATCCGGGGATCCCAATCCGTAGATGCACGAAACCGAGGCGACGATCAGCACATCTCTTCTGGTGAGCAGAGACCGGGTCGCGGAGTGGCGCATCTTATCGATGGCGTCATTGATCGAAGAATCCTTCTCGATATAGGTGTCGGATTGAGGTATGTAAGCCTCCGGCTGGTAATAATCGTAGTAGGAAACGAAGTATTCAACCGCATTGTGGGGAAAAAGCTCCTTGAATTCTGAGAAGAGCTGAGCGGCCAGGATTTTGTTCGGGGCGATGACCAGCGTCGGCCTCTGAACCCGGGCTACGATCCCCGCCATGGTAAAAGTTTTTCCGGAACCGGTGACGCCGAGCAGAATCTGGTCCCGATATTCCTGATCCAATCCCTGACTGAGCTTATCTATGGCTTCCGGCTGATCCCCGGCCGGGGAGAAGTTGCTCTCTATCTGAAAAAATTGTTTATCTATCTGCATGAGAATTCTTGCTCGAATTCGCGGGCCAGTTCTTTGGCTTCCTGAAGAAAACAGTATGGTTCAGTTTTATCCTCCAGGTAAAAAGTAACCTCATAGCGGCTCAACAAAGCATCGAGCTGCAGCCAGAGTTCTTTGTTGGACACCTCGTCACCTTCCCGGGTTCGCCACTTGCGATTTTTCCACCCGCTCAGCCAGATTGCAGCTCCATCGTGGAGATAACCGGAATGGGTATGCACGTCCACCGGAAGTTCTTTTTTCAGGCTCGCAAGACCATTGATTACGGCCACGAGGTAAAGCTGGTTCGCCGACATGCCCTGACACCCCTCACCGAGAATTTTCACATGGGAGCGCCAGTTGAGAATAACCGACCAGCCGCCAACCCGAGTAGCGTGTTTGCAGGTTACCCCGGTAAACAGGTGGATGCGATCTGCGAACAGTGATGAAGATGAACTTCCCGGCCTTGCTGCTGCCCCCTCACTTTTCCTGGCCGCAACGGCGAGTTCGTCGGCCCTGATGTTATGAGGATCTACTCCATGCCCCTTTATCCAATGGAATTGCACCTGGTGACGCTCGATCTGCTCCAGCAGTTGACGCCACAGATCGCTGTTCTTCACCTCCTTGCGGTCAGCGGTTCGCCAATCATTGAGCTGCCATTTGTTGATCCAGTCGGTGATACCGCTTTTGAGATAAACAGAATCGGTGTAAAGATCAATTCTGGCGGTTTCTTTAATTGATCTCAGCACCTCCACTGCCGCGGTCAGTTCCATGCGATTATTGGTGGAACGTTCTTCGGAGCCGGACAACTCGGAGACAATCGCACCATCTCTGATGATCACCGCTCCCCAGCCACCGGGGCCGGGATTGGGACTGCAGGCGCCATCGGTGTAGATCACAAGCTCAGAAGTAGAATGAGTGTCGGCCATCGGCTGAATGGTGTTGAGCTAATTTAAATGAAGCTGCCTGCTTCCCATAGGCGGCAAAAAGAGAAGATTGGGATTATACCAGCTCGATGGACTATTTTCACCTCCT